>CAYQRJ010000208.1:2156-5262 GCA_964419855.1 uncultured Crocinitomix sp. | reverse complement strand
AAAAACTACTTTTTAACAGGAGTATCTTTAAGTACCTCCAATAAAAATTTCCAAAATTTTTGCACCGATTTTATGTTTACTTTTTCATCTGGCGAATGAGGATTTTTAATGGTAGGTCCGAAAGAAATCATATCACAACCTGGTAAATGTTCTCCTAAAATACCACACTCCAAACCAGCGTGGCAAGCTTGAACCTTTGGTTTTTCATTAAACATTTGTGTATATTTGGCTTCTAATACTTTTAAAATTTTTGAATTAGGATTAGGCGCCCAACCAGGATAATCTCCGCCTTGTACAACTTCTGCACCAATTAGCTCGTAAGTTAAACGCAAAGCATTGGCAATATCTCTTTTTCCAGACTCCAGCATACTGCGCTGTAATGATTGCGTAATAAACTCACCATTTTTAATAATAACCTTAGCCAAAGATGAGGATGTTTCTACTAATCCTTCAATTTTTTCGCTCATTTTCCATACTGCATTAGGTGTAGTATAAATGGCAGATATAATTTTTTTCTGATCATCAGTTCCTACACTTTTAGTAGGTAAATCAGTAGGTGTAATTTCAAATAACATCTCTGGTTCTGTCATTGAGTACTCATCTTTAATGACGGCGGTCATTTCATCAAAAAATGAAATAAAGTCATTAACCTCAGAAGTTGGAACAACAACAATACCAACACTCTCTCTTGGTATAGCATTTCTTAAACTTCCTCCTTCTAATTCGGCTATTCTAATATAAAATTTTTCGGTGGCTTCATAAATTAATCTATTCATCAATAAATTGGCATTTCCTCTTCCCAAATGAATATCCATACCAGAATGTCCTCCTTTTAATCCAGACAATTTAATTTTATAAGCCGTAAAATCATCTTTAACCTCTACTTGTTGATATTTATATAAGGTATTGGTATCAATTCCTCCAGCACATCCAACCGAAAATTCATCATCATCTTCAGTATCTAAATTTAATAAAATTTTACCTGATAATAAACTGCCATCTAAATGCTTGGCGCCAGTCATTCCTGTTTCCTCATCAATAGTAAACAAACATTCTAATGCAGGATGCGGAATATCTTTTGACGACAATAAAGACATAGCTGCAGCCACGCCCATTCCATTATCAGCTCCTAAAGTTGTTCCTTTAGCAGTAACCCAATCACCGTTAATATAAGATTCTATACCTTGGGTAGCAAAGTCAAAATTAGTATCAGAATTCTTTTGATGAACCATATCAATATGACCTTGAAGAATCACCGTTTCTCTATCTTCCATTCCTTGAGTTGCAGGTTTCTTTATTATGACGTTACCAATGCTATCTACAAGGGTTTCAAGTCCTAAACTGTTCCCAAAATCAACCATAAATTGTCTGATTTTTTCTTCTTTTTTTGATGGTCGTGGAACGGCGTTTAAATCTTCAAAATGATTCCATAAAACCTTTGGTTCTAAATCTCTTACTGTCATTATTCTAATAGTTTTTTTACCGTTTATGTAAAAAAACGGCAATATGTTGTGCAAATTTATTAGTTTTGGTTAATAATTAGTCAAATTATGAAAAAATTAATCTTATTTTTATTTTTAACCTTTAGTTTTATTGGTTTCAACCAACAAACACACGAAACCATAGATATTTCAGGAACGCAAAGAGAATACTATAAATATTTGCCTGCAGGTTATGACCAAGCTACCGAACAATTACCCATTATAATTATTTTGCACGGCTTAGGTGGTGATGCTTTATCTTTAACAGGGGGGGGAATTAATCAAATTGCTGATACCGCACGTTTTATTCCTTTGTATTTACAAGGATTACCAAATGCTTATGCGCAAAATTCGTGGAACAACGGCACTTTACTTTCGTCAAACGGAGATGATATTTTATTTATTTCTAAAGTAATTGATGAAGTTAATGCTCTACACGGAATAGACTTAAACAAAGTTTATATGGTTGGTATTTCAATGGGGTCTATAATGACTTTTCACGCTTTAACGGTGTTAGATAACAGAATTGCAGCTGTATCTTGCCACATTGGTACAATGTCAACCACCGATTTAAATAGTTACAGCCCCACCTATCCTATTCCTGTTCAACAAATTCACGGCACTAACGATCAAACTGTGCCTTATGATGGTACTCCTTTACAATCATTATCTTTAGTACCTCAAACTTTAAATCAATTAAAAAGTGTTAACGGTTGGCTTGGTGATTCAACCATAACTCCTCTACCTGATAACGCAAATGATGGCATCACTTTACAACAAATTGATTATAACTGCACAGGTGCAGATTTACAACATATAAAAATGATTGGAGCCGACCACATATTTCTATTTCAACCTGCTAATGATACCAGTGGAATATTTTTAAGTTGGTATTTTTTAAGACAATATTCACACCCTAACCCTATTGCCGTTGGTTTAAATGATGATTTATATGATATATCTTCAATTAGTTTCTACCCTAACCCAGCAACTAACTTGGTTAAAATTGAATCTAAAACATCCATTCAAAGTATAAAGGTTTACAATCTTAACGGTCAATTAATTTTATTACAAAAAAATTCTAATCAAATTGATGTAACAGAATTATCAAAAGGAATGTACATCATAGAAATCATTAATTCTGAACAAAATGTTTTTAAAGATAAATTAATAATTCAATAGTTTCTGAAAAAACTACTACTCAAAAATTAATAGTTCAAATAAAAAACGCTTTTATTTATTTAAAGGCGTTTTTTTTTATGATAGTAATTTAAAACCTTATCAGCTAACACTTTACTCAGCTTATAATAAGATTCCACAGTCCAGCCGCCTACGTGTGGCGATAAAATAACTTTATTAGAGTTAATGAGCTGCTTAAAATCATTGGGGATGGATGAAGAATCACTAAACATATTTTCAAAAGATGCTTTTTCAAATTCTAAAACATCTAAACAGGCTCCTTTAACTTTTCCTGTATTAATAGCTTTAAGCAAAGCTTTTGTTTTTACAATTTTACCTCTTGCTAAATTAATTAAATAAATGTTTTTTTTAAACTGATTCAAATACTCATCATTAACCATTAATTTAGTTTCGTCAGTTTGAGGAATATGAAAACTTACCACATC
>CAYQRJ010000208.1:0-2056 GCA_964419855.1 uncultured Crocinitomix sp. | reverse complement strand
TCTGGCGCATTAAACAACTGAATGTTATTTTTATTACAATAGTCAATATCTATATTCTCCATTCCAGCTCCCGAACGGGCTATAAACTCTAATTGAGTGGCTCGGCTTAAAAAATCTTTGTCAATCGGAAATCTACTTCTAATAACAATACCAACGTATTGATTTATAGTTTGTTCAATTACCTTAATTGATGTGTTAGTTAAATCATCACAAACAAAATTATGTTTCTGTAATTCATCTTTTAAAACAGGATGCACAACATCTAAAAAAGCTACTTTTTTCATCATTTAAACCGACATTAAATAGGCAATTAAAAAGTAAATGGTTAGCCCTAAAATGTCATTAGAAGTGGTAACAAAAGGACCAGTAGCAAGGGCTGGATCAATTTTCATTTTATCTAATACCAAAGGCACTAAAGTTCCAAAAACGGCAGCAATAATAACAACAGTAAAAATGGCTAAACCAATAATAATCCCCATCAACATATCACCATCATTAAGTATGTAATTGTACCCAAAAACCAAAGTGCCACAAGTTATTCCAATTAAAATACCCACCAGCATCTCTTTACCAATTCGTTTAAAAATACCACTGGGATTAAAATCGTTACTTGCCAAACTTTGCACCACAATGGCAGAGGATTGTACACCAACATTACCCCCCGTTGCAGTAATTAAGGGAATAAAAAAGGCTAAAACGGGGTTAATGGCTATTTGGTTTTCATAATTTTTTAAAATTAATGAACTTAAAATTCCTCCAAAAATTCCAATTAATATCCAAGGCAAACGCGATTTTGTATTTTTTAAAATAGAATCGGTAGCTTCTACATTCTCTGTAATACCAGACGCTAACTGGAAATCCTTTTCAGCCTCTTCCTGAATCACATCTACAACGTCATCAATGGTAATTCTACCTACTAATTTTTGCTGTCTATCTACCACAGGAATAGACACCAAATCATACTTCTGCATGATTTCTGCAACCGTTTCTTTACTATCGTACGTTTTTACATACTGAATATTTTCCGACCGATATAAATCTCTAATTAACGTTGTAGGTTTTGCAAATAAAAGCCGTTTTAAAGATAAAATCCCTAATAAAACATCATCCTCATCAACCACATAAATACTGAATACTTTTTCTACCTCTTCTGCTTGTTTTCTCAACTCAATTACACACCTTTTAACCGTCCAAGATTCTTTTGCTTTTATAAACTCGGTCTGCATTAACCCACCCGCAGTATCCTCATCATATTTTAATAAATCTATAACTTCAGAGGCGTGCTCCTTATCTTGCATTTGAGCAATGGTCTCATCCTTTTCATCCTCAGATAAAGTCCCTAATATATCAGCCGCATCATCAGTATCTAACTGGTCTATGTGTTCTGCTATTTCTTTTGCCGAAAGGGTGTCTAAAAGTTTATCTTTGTAATCGTCATTTAGCTCTACCAAAGTATCGGCAGATTTTTCTTCATCTAATTGATTAAACAAAAATTTAGCATCTTCTAAATCTAAATGCTCTACAATATCGGCAATGTCGGCAGGGTGTAAATTTCCTATTTCATTATTAATGAATGTAGCATCTTGCACCTCAATATGATGCTTTATTTGCTCTAATAACTCTTTAGTTAATTCAAATTTCACTACCTTTTTTTTGCAAAGATACTCTTTTTACGTTGAAATTTAATAATAGTTGTCATTATGTTACACAAAAAAAACAATCTATTCTCAATATCACCTTGTTTTAAAAAATATTGCATTTGTTAGTTGAATCTACCCATTAAAAGATTTTACACAATAACTTTAAATACCATTTCACTCAGAACATTTTAGAGTTATATCCTTTTATTATTTTGGGCGTTCGAGCGTGCTATCCACTATATCTCCGCCTGAGGCGGAGGATGCCGTTCCTATCACTAACGCAGTTACAATTAGCTTTTAAATACCAACATTAACTTTCTACCTTTTTATCTAATAAATAACTAAGTATTGACACAATTATCCCGCAAAATTCACCACTATTTTATTGTTTTTTAGTTAAAATACAGTAAATCAAA
>CAYQRJ010000207.1:0-5275 GCA_964419855.1 uncultured Crocinitomix sp. | reverse complement strand
ATTGTCTATTACTTCCACTACCCATGCAGTAATTTTTATATATAAAGCCATTTTCTATTAAAGGTAGTTGATTTAACTCATCAATTAATTCTGTTTGATTTTCTAATTTATTATGATTTTCAATGTAATTTTTATTTAAAACAAAACTATAATATTCAAAATCATTTGAAATTACTTGTTTGACTTCTTGTTTAAAACTTCTTCCAACAATACCAGTACCGGCAAAAATATCACAGAAAATTTTATCCGACAAATCATTTCCTACAACTGAATATACGGTTTTTTTTATAAAATTTGATAATTTATATTTTGAGCCTATGTAATTCATTAATTCTTTAATTATTATGTAATAAAATTATATAACATTGAACTTTATATGTTTTTTCACCTTGTGTTTTATGTTTATATGAAAATGCAATTTCAATAGGGGTATCTAGATTAAAATTATCAATAATAGTTTTTATTCTATCTATTGAAACATCTTCATCTAAATATACAATTAACAAACGTGAATCGGCTCCAAAACGACCTTCATCTTGGTGTTTATACAAATATTCTGCTACAACCTCAGGATTTTGAATTGCTTTTTCTCTCCAATTTTCTTTATAGTTTCGTTTAAATTCATTGGTTGGGCTTTTGGCAACTTTTTGATCAAAAGATTGACCATTAATAAAAAAGTCGACACCTCTACGGTGGCTTAATGTTGGCAAAATATTATCATTTTTTTTAAAAATTAATGTTTCAATAAAATCATTTCTAACCGTATTAATTTCTTTTATTCTACGATACTTGACAGCTGCACTTTTAACTTTTTTGTCTTTTGAAGTTCCATCTGTATTTTCAGAATTAATTCTTTGAACAAATTCGTCAAAAGCTCCTTGTGAAAATGGCCATTCTATACTACCAAGTTTTAAATTTTCCCATTCTGATATTAGAATTTTCATGGCCTTATCAGCATCTTTTCCGTTTTTGTATTTTTTTGTTAATTTAAAAATATCTCGAATAATTTGTAAAGAAATATCATAATCCCACTCTTGAACAATTTTTTCCCACAATTCCTTTGTAGAATAATCCAAGACTTTTTTCCCTTTATTCTTTCCACGAGTTATATCTCTCATTTTTAAATTAACGTTGTGTTTTTTCTCTTTCAACTTTAAAAGAAATAACTCAGCATTTTCTTTTTTACCAATAATCTTTTTTGCTATGTCTTCCGACATATTATTTTTTATATTCATCTTAAAATTCCTTCTTAAAAACCATTATATATTCATGCTTAAAAATATAATAATCACTGTTTAAAGCTCTATATTTCCAAATTCCACCTTTACCAAGTTTACCTCTATTTCCTTCAATGTTTTTCACAACAATTCCTTTTAATTTTACTTTAAAATTTCGTTTAATGGCATCCATTACGTAAAAAGATAAAGGAATAACCTTTCCTTTTTTATATACATCACCAATAACAATTGCAAAGTAACGATTAGTTTCTAAATAATTCAAGGCATTTTGAACTACTTTATTAAAAATTTTAACAAACTGAGTTAAATCTGATATTTGAGACAAATCTTCATTTTTGTTTGTGAACTTTACAATATCTAAGTATGGAGGGTGCATTATAACAAATTGAACTCTTTTAGAGTTTAGTTTGTTTAAAGACTTTTTGATTTTATTATCAAAGTCAGTTGGATTAGATGTATCACAATTTTGAATGTCAAAATTAATTTTACTAGACTGCTCCATTTTATCTTCTACAAATGTGATTATATCTTCATTAATATCTAATCCAATAAAATTTCTTTTTAGGTTTTCACATTCAAAAAGTGTTGTTCCACTACCAAGAAACATGTCAAGAACAATATCTTGTTTTTTTGTATATCTTTTTATAAGTTGATAAGGGATTTGAGGAATAAAATTCCCGTGATACTTATTTGAGTGTTTCCCTCTTTTGTCTCGCTCATTAATTAACCAAAGACTATCGACATTGATATCACTTTCTTTCCATTTTTTTATATCTAAATCATTGAATTTCATTTTTATTCCCCTACTAAATCTTTAACAATTTCTTTTACTGGCTTAATGGCTTTGGTGTATTTGATGGTTTCTCCTGCTACCCAAACGGTTTTGTATGTGGCACTAAATGCTGCTTTTTCAACTGATTTCATTCCTTTTACAAAGGTGAACATTTTTATCCATTTTTTTAGACGTTTGTTTTTGCTTAAAATACGTTCTAACCAATTTTGTTGAGTACCAATTTTTTTAACGTAAGGTGTATTAATAACTGTGCAAGGTGTTCCTGATATTTTTGTACTCATCACAATGTCATCTGCTCCATAGTTAACACAAGCTTCTTTATATTCTTTTGATACAGATGATTCTTCACTTGCTATAAAAATACTTCCTACCGATACACCACAAGCGCCAAGTGCTAACATGGCGTCCATTTCTTTTTTTGTACCTACACCACCAGCAGAAATTACGGGGATATTACAATTTTCAACAATCATTGGAATTAATTTTTCGGGGGGTAAATTTCCTTTGTGTCCACCAGCTCTGTTGTTAACTGCAATTACTGCATCCGCACCTAATGATTCTACTTTTTGAGCAAATTTTAAATCGGTGACATCACAAAACACTTTAATTCCCTTTGGTTTACTAGCTTCAATTACAGCTTTTGGATTACCTAATGAAGTTAAAAAAAAATCTACACCTAACTCTACACAAGTTTTTAATTGTTGAGGCATTTTTGGGTTAGATTTATTGACAATTAAATTAATACCAATTGGTCCGTTGCATTTAGCTTGCATTTCTTTTATACCTGCTCTTAAATCTTCATCTGTTCTAAAGTTAAGGGCAGGTATGGCACCAGCAATGCCCGCGTTGCAAGCTTCAATAATCATTTTTGTATTGGACACCAAAAACATTGGTGCCATAATTACAGGGTATTTAATGTTTAAAATATCTGTTAATAAAGGCGATTTACTCATTAATAATTAATTTTTTAGTCTGACGTTTTCCGTTAATGTTAATTTGCACCAAATATACACCATTTGATAAATTTGAAGTTTGAATTAACGTTTTTGTTTGATTTATAATTTGAGTTAAAATAATTCTACCAGTTAAATCAGTTAAAATAATTTTAACATTTTGATTGTTATATTCGGGTAAAACCAAAAAGAAATTATTGTTGGTAGGGTTAGGATAAATTTCAACTGGTTGATTGTTAGTTGCCACATCTTTTAAGCCTACTTCACTCACCGCTCCTGATTTATATAAAGCCAACCCTCCTCTTTTATTTCCTAATAACATCATGACTTTATTGTCATTAAGCAATGGAGATATTGCTGGCGCCGATTGATATCCTATATTTATATTATCTACTGATGAGCTAACCAAATTAAAATTTCCAGATAAATTGTTATCTATACCATCATAATAATAAATTTTACCCTCTTTTGACCCTACTAATAAATGAAAAACTGTATCTATATCTACAAAAATAGGAACTGCTCTTCCTTCAACATATCCTGTTTGAGTAACATCAACCCCTCCAAAATTATTATAGAACAGTTTTAATTCAAAATTGGTACTATCGCCAATGTTTTTATAGTAGTTTAAAGTACCATCTCTTTTACCAAGTACTAAATCTAAATCATTATCTCTATCTAAATCTACTAATTGAGGGATTGGATAAGTTCCGTCAATTATATAAGAACCGTTATTCGTTTTTAATGTATCTATTAAAACAAAATTGGCTGGGTTGCCTGCTCCTGCTGTATTGTTAAATAAATAAGAATAACCATTGTATTCTCCTAAAATCATATCTTCATCACCATCTCCGTCAATATCGCCAAAAGTAGGATAAAAATTGAGGGATACACCTAAACCAAGTGTTGATAAATTCATATAATCATCAGTAATAAAAGTATAAGATGGGCTATTATTAGTTCCTGTATTTCGGTAGTATGCCATTTTTGAAATTTGATTACCAGATAATGGGTCGTATTGTCCTTCAATAGATACTAATAAATCTTTAATTCCATCTCCATTTTCATCAAAAAGAATAGGGTAGGACCCCGAACCGAACTCTATCATATCTCCTTGCAAAAAGTCATTTTGTTGGTGATTAAATACGGGTAAATTATCAGCTCCTGAATTATTATAATACCAAACCCCCTCATAATTTTGTGAGCCAATGGTTGAGTTGGGACACACCACTAAATCCCTAACATTATCATTGTTAATATCAACATAAAAACTAGCGGGAAAAATGGGGATATTTACAGGGTGAGCAGTAGGGTATGAATTGTTAAAACTTACCATTGCAGAGTTGGTGTTTGGGGCAGTTCCTCCATTAATTAAACTGGTTACAGAGTTATACGAAATATCTCCTAAAATTAAATCCATAACACCGTTGGCATCTAAATCTAAGGCTAACACCGTTGAGCCAGAATGTCTATCTTGAGTTTCTCCTGGGTGGACATCATAAGGGTTACCCACTTGACCTGGGCAGGATTGATTAAGTAAAATAGAATTTGAAATAGAGGATTCATGAAATAAACCCCAACAAATATTACCTGTAATGTATTCTAAAGAATCGCAAACTCCATAGTTTTCCATACTCATGTTACGTTGGTATTCAACCGATACTCCTCCAACACCAAAAGCTAAAATATCCATGTCACCATCATTATCAATATCAACAATGGCAGGCACATCTACCGAACTACTATAAATATAAACATCATTACCGTAAATATTGGTTCTTAAAATATTTTTTGCCAGAGTAAATTGCAAGCCACTTGTAGAAGTAGAGGTGTTTTTATATACTTTAAACCCACCAATAGTGTATGTAAATATATCTTTTTTTCCATCACAGTTATAATCAGCTAATAAGCACCAACTCATGAGGTCAGGGAAATCATTCTCGTATTCAGGTGCATAGGTATAATCAACTTGACCAGCTGTACCATTTTGAATAAAAGTCAATACTTTATCAGCTGAGCGATCAAAAATAAATAAATCTTGAATACCATCTTGGTTTAAATCTATGTTAGATAATTGGGCGTAATCAATTCCACCTGCCCAAGCATATTTTTGTGTTAAAGCATTTTTAATGACAGTAACGGTGTCAATTCTTTCAAATCCAAATTGAGCATTAACCAAAAAAGTGGTAAAAAATAAGACAGTAAATAGAGTTTTCATATTAAAAAAGTATTTGTATTCAAAAATACGTATTTTTTATGATTATGGTGAGTGAAATGAATAGTTTTTTTTT
>CAYQRJ010000206.1:0-5301 GCA_964419855.1 uncultured Crocinitomix sp. | reverse complement strand
TCATTTGAAGGTAAAGATGGACAAGCACCATCCTCAATACAAACATCAAATGTTGTATTTTGACCTGATGTAGATGTATAAGAATACACCCTTAAATAATAAGTTTGTCCAGGCGTTAAACCACTTAAATTACTAGAATTTGGATCGCTACATGAACCTGTAACCAAGGATAAGCTAGGACAAGTACCAGACCATACTGAGTGATATAAATCTGTAGTTGAACCTGCTACATTTAGTAAATCAATGTTTATGACTCCACTAGCTGGTGCTACAAAAGAGAACCACACATCATCATCTTCTGTTCCGCTACATGCTGTTGTGCTTTGAGAAGATTGGGTTGCACTCGCTACAGTTCCTGATGTTAAAGATACACACCCACCATTAAAACTTCCAACAGTTACTGGATAGGCTCCTGAGCAATCATCATTTGCAGGAGGTGGTGATGCCACTGTTATATCAATATCAAATGCTGTACATTGAGGAGAAGGCCAAGTGGAAACAGTGATGTAATAAGTTGTCCCTGCAGTTACACTTAAGCCAGTTAATGAAGGGTTTCCGCCTGAAGCTGTACTTGAATTAATACAAGTAGCCCCAGCGTTACTAGGACATAAGTCTGTAACAAAAACACCAACCCAAGAACCAGTGTTTGTTAATGAAATATCAACAACTCCCGTAGTGTTAGGTGTATAAACAATCACATAATCATCACCCCCCATATAAGAACTACCACATACTGAAGTAGAAGAAAAATCATCACCAAACCCACAAGTTGTTAATCCTGTTGCTGAATAAGTAGTGGTATTTACAGTCAAATCATTACATTGTGAATAAACAGCGTTAATTTGGACAAAGAATAATGCTATTATTGCGTAAAGATATTTTTTCATACTTAAAATGCTTTTTAAATTTATTCAGAAAATTCTGATTGAGATTTTTTTATTTTTGATGTTTGCTTAAAATTAAATTCTATTCCCAATGGTTCTAAAAGTAATTTTATATCTTCATAAGTAACATCTGATAAATGAAAAATTGTTATTTCATTATGTTTTGAATTTAATTCTACTTTATAAATAGATGTTTTTTCAAATAATAAACCAGTTAAAGTATTAATCTGATTTTGATTAAGTTCAGAATTAATTATAAATAAAGAATTTACTAAATAAACATTTTCCGCTTTCAATATCTCTATGCAATACTTATAATTTTTTTCATTTAACTGACCAAAAGAATTAGTAACCAATACTAAAAAACTTATGATAAATATAATTTGTTTCATTATGTTTAAATTAATATTTTGATAAATATATGTATTATTATTTTTAATTGTTACTGAAAATAGACTAAGCATTTTTTTTTTGATTAACTACGTATTTTACCCAACAAAAAAAAACACCTCAACGTTGAGGTGTTTTTTTTATAATTATGGTAAAAATAAAAGCTAATTTTAATTCACGATTTCGTCATATTTGGCTTTAAATTCTTCATCTTTTTCGTACCATTGAGCCACTTTACCCAAAAGGTCTTTTGCAGCAGGCGTTTGTTTAGATAATACTAAAGCATCAGCATAGGCCATTACACCAATTTTAAGCATTTCTAAATCTGCTTTTTTCTTTTCGTTAATGTCCACATCATCATCTTCATTAATGGTGAATTTTGAAGGGTTAGCATTTTTCAACATTTCTTCTGCTAACTTGGCTTCACTCACAAACTTTTTTCTATCTTTTGTATGATAAGCTAAAGCTGCAGCTAGATAATGTTGACCAATATCATCTTTATCTACTTTTTTTATGGCTAATAATTTTCCTGACACTTTAGACCATTCACCCGTTTCAACTAAATTTCTAATTTCCTCAATAATACCTGACTTTAGGGTTGTAAAGTAAGCTAAATTTTCTTTATAAACTGTTCCATCTTTATCTTTAGAAATACATTTACCTGCATATTTTAAAGCGTCTCTACCTGCCTTTGGATATTTTTTCAATAAATCTCCACCTTCTCTAGCAATTTCATAATTGGCTTTTGATAAATATAAATAAGGAATAGGATTCTTTTTTGTTTTGTCAGACTGTGTATAATTTTCTGCTTTTTTTAATAACTTAGCATAATTACCATCTGCAAACAATACTACTAAATCATCAAATTTAGGAGGTTGAGCATTGGCATTTATTATAAATGCACCTATAAAAATTAATAGTAAAAATAGATTTTTCATTTGTTTTAGTTTTTTAATTTGGTTTGTTCAATTCAAAATTAGTGCCTAAAATACACATTTTTTTAGTTTAACGAAAATTTAACAAAAAAGTTTCTGTAATTTTAGAGAATTTTCAGCCTTTACCATTTATCAAATAATAATTCTTTTTTAATTTGATTGATTATTTTTTCTGCATTTTTATTGTTGGTTTGCAATAAAAAAGAGTGTAATGTTGATAAGAGTGTATTTCCTTCTTGTGGAATGAACGCCCAACCTTTAATTGTATTATTATTTATCAAAACATTATTAAAGAGTACAATACAGTGATTGTATATTCTACCATAATTCCCATATCTTCTACCTAATTCAAACACTTTATTTGAGTCAAATTTAGAGGTTAAAGCTAAAAATTTATTTTGCTGAATTCTTTTTAACAATTCATCTTTATTTATTGGATTATTTAATTCAATATTAAAACGGGTTGAGTGTAACAACTGACTGGGAGTTGTGATATCGGATGAAGTGATGTTACAATTAACACCTAATGAATGATACAAATCTTTAACATCAATGGCATGATGTGTACCTGTTTGCAAAGAAAGATGTCTAGCCACAACATTAGCTCCTACTAATCTTTGATGATTGCCTATATCTTCTGACCTTCTAACCACAACAAAATCTGCTTGTTTTAGATTAGATAAACTTGAGTTACAAATGGTTTGTAAAATACTAGCTGCACCGTGAGTATTACATGATACTATTTGAACAAATTTTTGATTAATAATTTGATCATTATTAACTCCACTCATAAAAGACACCCCAAACCCTTTTTCGCTTCCTTGTGCACAAGCTCCTTTAAGTTTTTTTATTTGTTGATATAATTTTAAATTTTCAAGTCCAATTCCATTAGCAGTTGTTTCAAAAATATAATCTACTTGGTTTATAATTGTTTTAAAATCTTGTTGTTTTGATGTAATAACTTTAATTCCTTTTGATGTTAAAAAATCTAAATTTGTTTCTAACCATGGTTGAGGGATATTTTTATACACTAATATCTCATCAACACCTAATTTTAATTTAAAATCAGATAGTAAACAAGCTAAAGTTGTTCCTATGTTTCCAATGCCATTAACTAATACTTTCATTTTTTATAAATATAGTTAATTACTCTTTTTTTTCCAACAAAAAGTATAAAAAAAGTAGCTGTTAAAATTTTTAAATCCATCAGTATTGAATGATGTTGAGCATAATATTTATCCCAAAATAACGTCATTTTTTTATGGCATAAAGGAGATAATTGAGCTAAACCTGTTAACCCAGGCTTAACTTTCCAACGTTTATTATAAAAAGAGGTATTCCACCCTAGCCTATCAATATCAGTTTGTGTTAATGGTCTTGGTCCTACAAAATTGATGTCATTTTTTAAAATATTTAATAATTGAGGGATTTCGTCTATTCCTGTTTTTCTTAGAATAGTACCAAATTTTGTAATTTTAGAATTTTTAAATGTTTGAAATTTATAGATTGTAAACTCTTGTTTATTAAGTCCTATTCTTTTTTGTTTAAAAAAAGGATTTTGATTATCAAAAATTAAGATTAAGGCACTGACTATAATTATTAAGGGCAAAAAACCAATTAATAATATCAAGGCAAAAATTTTATTCAAAATACTAGTGTATAAGCATTGCTTTATTAAGGGATAAACTTTAATCCGTTAGTGTATTTTCCCGTTGAAAGTTCTTGAAGTGAATTGGCATTTAGGGCAATTCCTTTTACCCACACATATTGTCTGCATCCAAAAATTCCAAGAGCTTTATCACTGCTTGAATTAATGTTTGTAAAAGTTGGTTTTGATTCGGCAATGGTGGTTTGAGGTTTTGAAATATTCATATAAGTTGCAACTACATCATTTGAAATGGCAGTTACCACATCTATACCCAAAAATTCTCTTTTAGTGACGTTAGGGTCAGGTTTAATGTTGTCTGCTATAAATTGATAAAACTCTTCACCGTTAAAAGAAGGTGTTTCTAAACCTATTACACTTCCATTATTAATTGGTTGATTAGGTTTATCTTGATAATAAGGTGCATTATCATCCATTTTTATAGAAAAATCTTTAGTTGAGTTATCTGTATAAGTTTCTCTCCAATTAAACACCAAACTTGTTAAATAAATTTTTCCATTTAATGCTTCTTGAAAAGTGATTCGCAAGTTTTGATATTGACCTGTTTGTGATGTATTACCAAAGGCAAATCCAAAAGTAAAACCTGTTTGAGTATATTGAGATTTATAAGCAAAACCACTAGTCATTTCTGTTTTTGAATCAATTTGATAATTACCTTCATCTAAATCTGCAACTAATTTATAACTTTTAGTTTCATCTAAATTAGACTCATAAAACACATAAACTTTTTGCTCTGGATAATAAAACAAACCTTCTTCTTTGTTATGTATCATTGTATCATGAAGTGCCCATTCTCTACCTGTTTCAACATTGCCATCAAATTCAATAATTTTGGCATCAACTACATCAAAGTAATTAGAATCTGGTATTTTAGCATAGTCGTTGTTATCTTCATCTCCTAAGTATGTTCTTGTAATTTTAATCATATGAATTGAATCATTGGAGTCCAATAAACCAAAAACAATTGGAACTCTTTCATAAGGACCATTAATACTAAAATCAGTTTTACAACTATTTGTAAGTAACAGTATTAGCGCAAATACAGGGATTAAAATTATTGCTTTTATCATAAACACATACATTTATCTAACAAATATATAGAAAAATAAATGAATTAACCCGCAAAATTCACCACTATATTATTGTTTTTTAACAATAACGTCCTAAATAAATTTTTCTGCAAAATTTCTCGACTAACTTTCTAATCTGTTTAACTTTTTGAACAGATAGATTTTTTGAACCACATTAGTCACATAAGTACACATAAGTTTTTAATCAATAACGTCCTAACCCGCAAAATTCACCACTATTTTATTGTTTTTAATTAAAACACAGTAAATCAAATTATTAAGGTACTTAATATTCAATTTGATAATACCCAAATTTGAGGAAGTTTGAAATTATCTTTATTCATCTGCTACATTTC
>CAYQRJ010000205.1:0-5344 GCA_964419855.1 uncultured Crocinitomix sp. | reverse complement strand
AAACCTATGGCTAAATATGAATTTTCAACTAAAATATCATCAATATTAATAGGTTTGCCTTGGTTGATAACTATTTTACCATTAATTTTTTTGGCGTAAAAATATTTTTCTTTTCCAGGTATTAAAAATCCTTTTTTGGTAATGGCATAAAATTTAACTCCCCTAATAATGGGGTTAGTATTGTCTTTTATTAATTTTTGATAGCACTTAAACAATAAAGGATTGATAGCGTGTTCAGTTTTGGTTTCGCGTATTTCAAAATGCAGGTGAGGAGCTGATGAACTACCAGAGTTTCCAGAATATCCAATTAGTTCGCCTCTTTTAACGGGTATTCTTAAATCTAAAACATTGTTATCAATCACATAGCTTTCTTGTTTTTTTTGGAGTTGATAAATGAGTGAATCAATGAATTTTGGAAATTTTTGGCAATGGGCATAAACAGAGGTCAAACCATTGTTGTGTTGTATATAAATGGCTTTACCGTACCCCCAAGGTGACACCCTAATTCTCGAAATGTACCCATCCTCAATGGCATATAATTTTTGTCCTTCAACTCCTTGTGTTTTGATGTCTAACCCAGTGTGAAAATGATTAGACCTCATCTCGCAAAAATTTCCAGCTAAAATTAATTCAATTTTCATAGGCGGAAATAAATCTAAGTTATAATCTATATTTTTAGGTTGATAATTGGATGAAAACCCAAAAAACGAACTAAAAAAATATATGGTAGAGGCTAATTTAAACATTTAAAATGGTATTTGTAAGTATTAATGATTCCAAATTTAATGCCTTAATTTTTGTGTGTTACCAAAAGTTTGAGTTCTTATTAAAAAATTGTTTTTAATAATTAGTTTAAAATAACTTTGATAATGCGTTAAAGAATTGTAATTTTGTTTGCAATAATTTTTGATAAAAGTAATGTCAGATAGTAAAGAATTGATTGTTAAACTTGAAAGAGGTGTAGATGCTTTAATAGATAAAGTATCTAAACTGTCTTTAATTGTTAAAAATCAAGAGAAAAAACTAGAAGAGTTAGAACAATTGAAAGAGAATTATAAAGTTGAAAATTTAAGATTGACCAAAGAGGTTGAAGATTTACAACAAAAAATTCAAAGCAATAATTCTGATTCGGAACAAATAGGGCAGTACAAAACAAAAATTAATGAATTAGTAAAAGAAATTGACACGTGTATTTCTTTACTTAACAGATGATTAAATGGAAAAAGTATCTTTAAAAGTCATAATAGCAGGTAGAACCTATCCTTTAACAATTAAAAAGGATGAGGAAGCTACTATTTTAAATGCGGCTGAAAAGATAAATTCAAATATAAAAAAATTACAAGGTAGTTATGCCGTTAAAGATATGCAAGATCTTTTAGCAATGACCGCCCTGCAGTTAGCCATTCAGAAAAATAATAAAACTGAAAGCAATTCAAAACCAATTGACTCAACTGTTATTAAAGATTTATCTCGTATCATAAGTAAAATTAACGAGCAACTATAAGTTGTTTTTAAAAAAAATCCTTTGTAAAAAGGTATTAAAAGATATGGATATAACAAGTATAATTATTGGTGCAGCAGTTGGTATTGCTATTGGAGCATTAATAGCTTTTTTACTACAAAAAAGTGCATTAAAAGCCAAAACAAAATCAATTTTAAAAGAGGCGGAAGTAGAAGGTGAAGCCCTAAAAAAAGAAAAAATCTTACAAGCAAAAGAAAAGTTTTTACAATTAAAAGACGAGCACGAAAAAGCGGTAAGAAACAGAGAAAAGAAAATTCAATCTATAGAGGATAAAGCAAGAGGGAAAGAAAAAACATTGAACCAAAAAATTGGAGAAATTGGGCGTAAAGAAAAAGAATTAGGACGCTTACAAAAAGAGCTTAATGATGAAAAACAAATAATAGCTGAAAAGCGTAAAGAAATTGAAAAACTTCATCATAAACAAGTTAATGAGCTGTCTAAAATTTCTGGTTTATCGCCAGAAGAAGCTAAAAAAGAAGTAAAACAAGCGTTGGTTGATGAAGCAAGAACAGATGCTATGGCAACCATTAAAGATATTGTTGAAGAAGCTAAAATTAATGCGAATAAAGAAGCCAAAAAGATTGTTATTCAATCAATTCAAAGGGTAGCAACAGAGCAAGCGGTAGAAAATTCGGTATCGGTGTTCAATATTGAGTCAGACGAAATGAAAGGGCGTATTATTGGACGAGAAGGTAGAAATATTAGAGCACTTGAAGCTGCAACAGGCGTTGAGATTATTGTAGATGACACTCCTGAAGCTATTATTTTATCTTGCTTTGATTCAGTTAGACGTGAAATTGCCCGTTTATCTTTGCATCAGTTGGTTAGTGATGGGCGTATTCACCCAGCAAGAATTGAAGATGTGGTAAGAAAAACCAAAAAATCTTTAGAAGAAGAAATAATTGAGACTGGAAGGCGTACTTGTATTGATTTAGGAATTCATGGTTTACATCCTGAGTTAATGAGAATGGTTGGTAGAATGAAATACCGTTCATCTTATGGACAAAATTTATTACAACACAGTAGAGAAGTAGCTAATTTGTGTGCTACTATGGCAAGCGAGTTAGGGTTAAATCCAAAAGTAGCTAAAAGAGCAGGGTTGTTACACGATATTGGAAAAGTGCCAGATGATGAGCCAGAATTACCACACGCAATTATTGGAATGAAATTGGCTGAAAAATACAAGGAAAAGCCAGATGTTTGTAATGCCATAGGTGCTCACCATGATGAAATAGAAATGACCACTTTAATTTCTCCAATTGTTCAAGTGTGTGATGCCATTTCAGGTGCACGACCTGGAGCTAGACGTGAAATTGCAGAATCGTACATTAAACGAATTAAAGAATTAGAGAATATAGCAGTTGGATTTGATGGGGTAACAAAATCTTATGCCATTCAAGCCGGACGAGAATTAAGAGTAATGGTGGAAAGCGAAAAAGTGTCTGACCAACGAGCAGATGAATTATCGTTTATCATTTCTCAAAAAATTCAAAACGAAATGACCTATCCAGGACAAGTAAAAGTAACGGTAATTAGAGAAAGAAGAGCGGTGCATTACGCCAAATAATGAGTAAATTAAAAACTATATTAATAACAGGAGGGGCTGGTTTTATTGGTTCTAATTTGTGCGAACACTTTTTAAGTAAAGGTTACAAAGTAAAATGTTTAGACAATTTATTAACAGGACACAAATCTAACATTGAACCCTTTTTATCTAACCCTAACTTTGAATTTTTAGAATTAGATATTCGTGATTATGAATCTTGTTTAAAAGCCAGTAAAGATGTTGATTTGATTTCTCATCAAGCCGCTTTAGGTTCTGTGCCAAGGTCTATTGATAATCCAATACCAACAAATGAGATTAATGCTCAAGGTTTTTTAAATATGTTAAACGCAGCTCGTGAAAATGGCGTTAAACGATTTGTGTACGCATCTAGTTCATCTGTTTATGGCGATTCTAAAAAATCTCCTAAAAAAGAAGACGATTTAGGTAAACCGTTATCGCCTTATGCAGTAAGTAAGTTAACCAACGAATTATATGGTAAAATTTTTCATGACCTTTATGGAATGGAAACCATAGGCTTAAGATATTTTAATGTATTTGGTAAAAATCAAGACCCTAATGGAGCGTATGCAGCTGCAATTCCAAAATTTATTGGGTTGTTTTTAAAAGGAGAAGCACCAACCATTCATGGAGATGGTAACCAAACTAGAGATTTTACCTATATTAAAAATGTAATTCACGCCAATGAGCAAGCGTTAACAATTTCAAATCATAACGCATTTGGACAAGCTTACAATGTGGCATGTGGGGCATCTTATACGTTAAATACGGTTATAGATGTGATTAAAACAGCCTTAGAAAAAAATGGTAAAAAAGTAAATTATATCCAACCAATTCATGGCAAACCACGTCAAGGAGATATAAGAGACTCCTTAGCGGATATTTCAAAAATTAAAAATTTGCTTAATTATAAAGTGCAAATGAATTTTAATGATGGAATGGAGGAGTATATACATTGGATAGTTAATTAGTATTAAACTAAAAATATGCCCCAAAAAAAAGTTATAAATAATATTAATTTGGCTTTACTTATGTATATACCAACTTGTGCCTTTGTGCCAAGTTGGTTTTATATTTTACTTATAGGGTTTAGCTTATATTTAAATATTGATTTTGTAAAAAACTATGTTTTAAATTTATTTAAACTTAAAAGTATAGATCATACATTATCGTTTTTAGTAATTTTTGCTTTTATAGCTTTTATTTTTAGGCTAAGTGATTTTGCTAATTGGCAGTCTATTAAAGATATTTATAGTTTTGCTTATTTGTTTCCGTTTACTTATATAGTTGCTAAAACTGTTTCTAAAAGGAAAACAGTTTATAAATATGTAATTTTTTTAATATCAATTGAAGCACTTTTTGCTATTGCAGAATACATTGTTGGTGTGTCCTCTTTTTATACATCACTTAAATTGTTTAGAGAGTTTGAAAATTATGATTTACTATACTATACAAGAGTGTTTGGGTTAAGCGGAAACTCTTCAGGAATGTCAATAAAATTTATAATTGGAATTGTTTTACTAAACATAGTAAATTTTGGAAAATGGAAAAATTTTGGTTTTGAAATTTTATTTTTAATTGCCTCTATTTTTACTTTTGGTCGCATAGCCTTAATTGCTATTTTTATTTATTATTGTTTAAAATTATTTGATTCGCTTGTAGTTAAACGTAATTTTAATTTATTGAAAACGCTACCATTTTTGCTTTTTTTATTGTTTTTTTCAGTTAACCCTACCTGGACTAAAAATCAGTTTACGCGTAATAATATGAAAGTGTCGGAAAATGGAATAGGACATGACGGAAATGGAAATACGTTTTTAGAAGATGAAGGTATTGATGAAATTGATTTTGACATTACAAAAGATTTAGGAATTGGCAATATTAATATGTCTGGTCGTAATCAAATTTGGAACACTTTTGTTAAGTATGGAATTAAACATTATGCAGTTGGATACAGAGGTAAAAAGTTTATGATAGGAAAAGTACATGCTCATAATTCTTACATAGAAATATTTGCATCATTTGGTGTGTTTATGTTATTGTTTTTAGGTTTTATTTTTATGCGTAAAATTAATAAAACGAATTATGTGTTAGTGCTTTCGTTGTTAATATTAGCTTTTGGTCAATATTTAATTTTTTGGGGTATCTCATTTTTTGATGTTATTTTTTATTCATTATTATTTTTCAAACAACCTTATTTAGCAGATGAAAAATAGTGAATTGGTTAAGGATATAGAATCAAATTATGATGTTAAATC
>CAYQRJ010000204.1:0-5346 GCA_964419855.1 uncultured Crocinitomix sp. | reverse complement strand
ATTTCTGATATGTTTTACCGCAAATGGAAAATCATTCACCATAAATAAGCTTACATTCACCAAATAAACATTAAAAAACAATACGCTTTAACTTTTATCAATTATATTCGCTTGTTAATATGATTGTTAGGATTTTAAAATATAGTGTGTTTTTGTTAATTGTTGTAGCTTGTTCTCAAAATAAAGAACAAATTAATCCAGTAGAAACAGAAAACAATTTTATATCTGATGAGGCTTTAAATCAATTTACATCTAAACAATTATTTAATCAGCATTTAATTGTTGAATTACCAAAATCATTACAACAAAACATTGATTCTTTGGCACAATGGGTTAATGACACACAAATTGGAGGGTTAATGGTTAAAGATTGGGACATTAATAACATTCAAAAATTACATATTTTATTAGATAGTTTAATGGATATTCAACCTTTTTTTATTGATGATTTTTGGAAAAGAATAGAAAGTAAACCTTACCATTATCAACAAGCTAACCCACAATTAAACCATAAAAATTACTTACAATTATTTGGTCAATCAGGTGTTAATTTAGTTGATGTTCGTGATTTTAATGATTCTATATCTTCTGATGAATTTTATACCATTAAGCACCATTTTCCAAAAGGCAAAAAAAATGAATTCCTAAAATTTGTAAATACAATTTCTAACTCAAATCAATTAATACAATTAGATGTCCCCAAAATTGATTCTTTAAATTATTCTGCCATAAAAAACAGATACAATTTTAATGGATTATTTATTTCTCAACCTAAAAACAATCAACAAGCTATAAATATGGGTGCCGATTTAATTTTAGTTAATTCCATTGATGAAGTAAACCAAAACGACATCAACTTAACGCCAATTTCAAAAAAAAGCACTAAACAAATTTTAGAATATAAACATCAGCTTAAAAAACCCAAACCTAATAAATCGGCAGTAGCATTATTAAAATACTTACAACTTAATTATCAGCAAAAAGCAACCGTTTTATTAAACAACACAAAAAATTTACTGCCTACCACTAAGGTTTATCGTCAAAACATAAAAAATTATAATAAAAATTCATTAAAATCAATCTTAAAAAGAAAAGGAGTAAAATATATTATTTTACCCGACACATTAACTCAACAAGAAATTGAAATTTTTACCTCTCTTAAACCAAAAAATCAATTAGTTGTATGTTTTAGTAATGTTAATTATTATCAAACTTTAAAAATTTGTCCCCACTTAATTTTTATTCCACCTCTCAATCACATCAATACATCCATTTTAGAACAACAACTAAAAGGCAATTTATCTTTTCAAGGTGATTTTATTTATAAAGATGAAATCATAAAAGGTAAAAAAATCACCTCAACTCAACTTAGCCATACCCCACCTGAATTTGTTGGTCTTGACTCAAAAGTTTTACGAAACGTCAATTATTTGGTCAATAATGCTATGCAAGGACGTGCTTTTCCTGGTTGCCAAGTTCTTGTGGCTAAAAAGGGCTGTATTATTTTTGACAAAACGTATGGTTATCATTCTTATAAAAAAGAAATCAGTACCAAGCAAAATTCTGTATATGACATTGCTTCTTTAACTAAAATAGTATCTACTACCTTAATGGGGATGAAACTTTACGAACAAGGTTTTTTTCAATTAAACGATAGTATAGAAGAATATTTTCCTGATAGTTTAAAAAATTACTTAACAAGACCCAGCACCATTAAAGACATTACATTTAAAGAATTATTTATTCATAAAAGTGGTTTACCTGCTGGATTTCCAATTTTAAAATATATGCAATATACCTCAAAAGATGTAGGCAGATTTGATAAGTATTTTTGTGATATGAGCGATAGCGTTTTTAATGTTGAAGTGGCTGAAAATTTTTATATGGACAAGTCCTATCAAGACTCTATGTGGTTAGAGTTTCACAGGCTGTGGATTGACAAATCTAAACCTTACAAATATTCTGATGTCAACATGAATTTGCTTTATTTTTTGTTTAAATCAATTATAACCAACAACCCAAAAGCCTTTGGATTTAAAGGTAGTAAAAAGAAACTAAAAAATAAAAATCTTTATGTAGAATACCTTTACAAAACGTTTTATAAACCTTTAAAAATGAACTCTACCTACTATCAACCTTTAAAACACATTAATAAAAACCGCATTGTACCTACCGAAAACGAAAGTTATTGGCGCAAACAACTATTACAAGGTTACGTACACGACCCCAACTCAGCTCTTCATGGTGGTATTGCAGGTAATGCTGGAATTTTTACTAACACCAACGACTTAGTTAAATTACTTCAAATGTGGTTAAATGGCGGTGTTTATGCTAATAATAGATATTTAAAAAAAGAAACCATCAATTTGTTTACCTCAACTCAAGAAGGGTCGCACCGTGGGTTAGGTTTTAATAAACGAACCATTGATAATTCTGCGTATGCCATGGCAGATTCCGCATCAATAAACACTTACGGTCACACTGGTTTTACAGGCACTTGCTTTTGGATTGACCCCGACAATGAATTAATTTATATTTTCTTGTCAAACCGTGTTCATCCTAAAGTGAACAAACGCATTTATCAATATGCCTTACGTAAAAACATTCATCAAGTGTTTTATGATGCTGACCTAATCAAATAGTTGCATCAACATGAACATCATTTATTCTTGCTAATATTCTACAAAAACGGCATTTAATTCAAATTTAAGTTGCATTTTTTAAATTGTAGAGTTGAAAAACTTATCTTTGCCAAACTAAATAATACAAAAATGTCAAAAAGAGTAAGAGTAAGGTTTGCACCAAGTCCAACTGGACCATTACACATGGGAGGAGTAAGAACAGCCCTTTATAATTATTTATTTGCAAAAAAACACGGCGGAGATTTTATTTTACGTGTTGAAGATACTGATGAAAAACGCTTTGTACCAGGCGCTCAAGATTATATTGTAGAATCTTTAAAATGGTGTGGTATTGAACCCAATGAAGGAGCTGGTTACGGTGGCGAAAAAGGTCCTTATGTTCAATCTCAACGTAAAAATTTATACAAGCCTTACGCCATGAAATTGGTTGAAAATGGTAAAGCTTATATGGCTTTTGATACTCCTGAAGATTTAACCAAAATGCGTGAACAAGCCAAGCAAATGGGGTTACCTAACTGGCAATATAATGCCGTTACCCGTAGCTCAATGAAAAACTCCTTATCTCTAAGTAAAGAGGAGGTTGAAAAACGTTTGGCTAATAATGAACCCTACACCATTAGAATGAAAATGCCACGTAATGTGGACATAAAATTTGAAGACGAAATTAGAGGTTGGGTCACTGTAAACACTAATAATTTAGATGATAAAGTATTATTTAAAGAAAGTGGAATGCCAACTTATCATTTAGCCAATATTGTTGATGATCATTTAATGGGAATTACTCACGTTATTAGAGGTGAAGAATGGTTGCCGTCTGCTCCTTTACACGTATTGTTATATGAAGCTTTTGGTTGGGAAGCTCCTAAATTTGCTCACTTACCTTTAATTTTAAGACCTGACGGAAAAGGTAAATTGAGTAAACGTGACGGCGACAAACTTGGTTTCCCTGTTTTTCCAATTGATTGGCTATCTGCTGATGGCGAAAAATATAGCGGCTATAGAGAAAATGGATATTTTCCTGAGGCTTTTGTTAACATGTTAGCCCTTTTAGGTTGGAATCCTGGAAATAATAAAGAACTATTTACTTTAGCCGAATTAGTTGATGCGTTTACTTTAGATAGAGTAGGAAAATCAGGGGCAAGATTTGACCCCGAAAAAACCAAATGGTTTAACCAACAATATTTAAGAGCCAAATCTAATGATGAGTTGGCTGAATTGTTAATGCCTTTGTTAAAAGAAAATAACATTGATAAGGACATTAATTATATTTCAAAAATAGCTGGTTTAATGAAAGAACGTGCCTCTTTTATTCAAGATATTTTAAATGATGGAGATTACTTTTTTAACAACATAACGTCTTACGACCAAAAAACTATTAAAAAGAAATGGAAAGATGACACCCCTCAAATTATGTTAGAATTAATTGAAGTGTTAGAGGGTGTAGAACCATTTAACACTCAAAATATAGAAACTGCTTTTTCGGCTTACTTAAATAAAAATGAATACGGATTTGGTAAAGTAGGACCAGGATTTAGATTGTTGGTTACTGGTAAAGGCATGGGACCTTCAATGTTCGAAATATGTGATGTTTTAGGTAAAGAGACAGTACTAGACAGAATGAAAACAGGCATTGAAAAAGTTAATCAACTAAAAGCAGAAATTCAAAACAATAAAGAGGCATAAAATTAAATGATGCCAGTTAAAAACATAAAGGCTAGCGTTGCCAATGAGATGAAAATCTTTGAGCAAAAATTTAAAGACTCCATGAAGTCTGATGTGCCTTTATTGGATAAAATTACTCACTATATCATCAGGCGTAAAGGCAAACAAATGCGACCAATGTTTGTGTTTTTAACTGCCAAAATGCTTAATAATGGTCAAGTAGATGAAAAAACATATCGTGCTGCTTCTTTAATAGAGTTGCTCCACACCGCTACCTTAGTTCATGATGATGTGGTAGATGACGCCAATGAGCGTAGAGGGTTTTTCTCGGTAAACGCCATCTGGAAAAACAAAATTGCGGTTTTAGTTGGTGATTATTTATTGTCGCAAGGCTTATTAATGTCGGTAGATAATAATGAGTTTGAATTACTTAAAATTGTATCAACTGCGGTTAAAGCAATGAGTGAAGGAGAACTGTTACAAATTGAAAAATCAAGATTACTTGACATTACTGAGGAAGTGTATTTTGACGTGATTCAAAAAAAGACCGCCAGTTTAATTGCCTCTTGTTGTGCCGCTGGTGCCGCTTCTGTTTCTAATGATGAACAAATAATTGCTAAACTCAAAAAATTTGGAGAGTTAGTTGGATTGGCATTTCAAATTAAAGACGATATTTTTGATTATGGAGATAGCGAAAAAATAGGCAAACCAACTGGCAACGACATCCGTGAACAAAAAATGACTTTGCCTTTAATTTACGTCATTAACAACTCTCCAAAAAACGTGAGTAAAGAGCTTATTAATATTGTTAAAAATCACAATGAAGAAAAGCAGTATGTTAAACGAGCCATTAAAATTGTGGTAGAAAGTGGTGGGTTAGAATATGCCAAACAAAAAATGTTAAACATCCAACAACAAGCCATTGCTATTTTAAATGATTTTGAAGATAATGAAGCTAAAAAAGCCCTCCTTGGTTTAGTTGAATATACGGTTACCAGAGAGAAATAAGTCCCGTATATTTTTTATTGAAAATCTTTGTTAA
>CAYQRJ010000203.1:0-5349 GCA_964419855.1 uncultured Crocinitomix sp. | reverse complement strand
ATTTCCAACCACAGTTAGTTCAAACTCAAGTAAGGGGTCGTGTTGTTCTGATTCTGGTTGTTTGGCATCCTCTATAAAAAAGGGCATATTGGCTGGTTTAAAATCAATTTTAAAAGGTTTTGTTTTAATAGTGATTCCATTTTCAGATTCAATAAATTCTACTTCAGTTTCTAAAGGAAGTTCAGTTCCAATTACATTAATTTTACCATAAAGTTTACCATCTTCAAATTTATCATAAATAAAATTAGTTGTAGTAAATTGGTTGACATCAAAAAAATCTGGAGATTTTAAATGATTTTCTAATTTTTCAATATCATCACTTTCTTTAATCGTATTCATATCAATGGTTAATTGAGCATTAGAAACAGATTTTTCACCATTAACCTCTGTTATTTCAAAATTACCGTTTAAAGCTTTTACTGTTCCTGTATGAAAATCAGGAGTATCCACATTAATTTCTTCATAACCCGTCCAAGCAATTACAGTTAGAGAAGTGTCTATGGTGTAATTGCTGACAATAATTTCATCTTCAACAGTTTTTGTATTTGGTGGGGTGTCAGTACTTACTTCTTCTGTACAAGAAAATAATAATAGTAATAATGAGGTATAAAAAAAGATTTTCATTTTTAAATATATTTTAGTTAGTAAAGCAAAGTTACAAAAAAAGACCCACAAAATTGCAAGTCTTTAAATTGAGTATTAATAAGTGTTAAATTTTACTTTTTTTCTAAAGCAATTTTACCTTGTTCAATTAATTGTTTGGGATTTAAATAACCAACAGAGGTATGTTTAACTTGTTCTTTAGAATTAATAAAGTACAAAGTAGGGTAGGCTCTTAATCCATATTTTTGGCTTAATCTTCTTCCTTCTGGATGTTTTTCCATATCCATTTTAATGTTGATGAAGTTTTTGTTAAAAAAATCACCCACTTCTTCTTTTGTAAAAGTGTTACGCGCCATCATTTTGCAAGGGCCACACCAAGAGGCATACGCATCCATAAAAATTAATTTATTTTCCTTTTTTGCTTTTGCTAAGGCTTCTTCCCATGTTCCGTGAAAAAAGTGAATGCCTGGCACTTGTTTTTGAAGTTTAATGTTTGTTGTTGAGGTTTTATTTGTAAAAGCAAAACCAATTAATGCCACAGCAACTATTCCTAATAAAATCTTTTTCATTTTAATTTATATTTATTGTTTGTAAAATTATTTATTTTGCTATCTTGTTAGCAACAATTATTCCATTAATGTGTAAAGATATTATTTTTTTAAAAGATGTTAAGCCATCTACCCGACAAAAGGTATTAAATTTTGTTAAACAATGGCAATCTGATGATGAATGGTTAGAGGTGTCAACCTCAGGGTCAACTGGAGCGCCAAAAATAATAAAGTTAAATAAACAGCAAATTAGAGCCTCTGCCAAGGCAACGGTTAATTATTTCAATTTACAACCACATCAAACTATTTTACTTGCTATGTCCACTGATTATATAGCAGGAAAAATGATGCTGATAAGAGCGTTAGAGCATCAGTTAAATATAGTTGTAGCAGCAGTCACATCTAATCCTTTAATGAGTAATATTAATCATAAAATAGATTTTTCGGCATTTGTGCCAATGCAAGTGAACGCCATTTTATCAAATAGCCAAACTAAAAAAAACTACGAGCAAATTAATCAAGTTATTATTGGTGGAGCACCTATTTCTTTAAAATTACAACATCAATTAGAAGCGTTAAAAAACACTAATTATTCTACTTATGGAATGACTGAAACCATTAGTCACGTAGCGGTTAAAAATATTAGCAATAAAGAAGAATTTTATACCGCCTTACCTAATGTTAATTTTTCGGTAACTACAAATAATCAATTAATAATAGATGCACCAAGTATTGTCAATCAACCTATTATAACAAATGATGTAGTAGAGCTTATTAATTCTAAACAATTTATGTGGAGAGGCAGAGCAGATTTTGTAATTAATTCGGGAGGGATAAAATTGTACACCGAAATGATTGAAAAAAAAATAGAACATCTTTTACCTAACCATAGGTTTTATTTAACATCTGTTGATGATGAAGTGTTAGGACAAAAATTAATTTTAAAAATTGAGAATACAGGTGAATTAGATATTGAAAAATTATCGTTAAATTTAAAATCGGTTTTAAGCCCGTATGAAATGCCCAAACAAATTGTTAATGTGAATCAATTTAAAGAAACCACAACTGGAAAAACAATAAGAGAATGAGTATAACAATAGACCAAAATAAACCTTTACAAATTTATAACGCCTCTGCTGGTAGTGGTAAAACATACACCTTAGTTCAAGAGTATTTACGTATTATTTTGCACAGTGATGACCCTTATAAGTTTAAGTCAATTTTAGCTATGACATTTACCAATAAGGCTGCCAATGAAATGAAAGAGAGGGTAATTTCAGCATTAATTGATTTAAAAACACCATATCATTTAAAAAGTGATAAACAACGTGAGTTTTTAGAACAAACCGCTAAAAATTTATTATTGTCTTCTGAACTTATTGAGGAGCGTTCGGCTAAAATATTAAATAAAATACTTCATCAATACAGTAGCTTTTCGGTTTTAACCATTGATAAATTTACCCATAAAATTATAAGAACATTTGCCAAAGATTTAGGGATTTCTATTGATTTTGATGTAGAGTTAGATGTTAAATCATTGCGAAAAAATGTGACTGATTTATTGTTTGATAGTATTGGAAGAAACAAGGAGTTAACCCGTTTAATGAAACGCTACGCAAAAGATAATTTGGAGCAAGATAAATCTTGGAATTTTTCAAGGCAGCTATTTGAGTTTAGCGATTTGTTGTTTAAAGAGGACGCTTTAAAATCTATTAACATTTTAAAAAATATTGACACAAAAGTTTTTAATAAAGCAAAAGATAATATTAAAAAAGAGATAGCTATTTCTGAAAACAAATTAAAATCACTTGGCGACCAGGTTTTTTCAATTTTAAAGCAACATCAGTTAAGTGCAGATGATTTTGTAGGAAAAACCAACAGTGTTTATAAATTTTTTAAAGATTTAAGTCAAGGAACAATAAGAGAGCCATCAAATACTTTAATTAAAAATTATAATGAAGATAAATGGGCGCATTCTGATAGTTCAAATAAAAGTGTTGTAGAATCTATTCAAGGTGTATTGTCACAATATTTTAAACAAATTTTAAATTGGTTTGAAACTGATTATAAAACTTATAACCTTAACAAAGAGGTGTATAAAAACATTAATAATTTATCGTTATTAAAATACCTTATAAAAATTATTGAGGACATTAAAGAGGAAGAAAACATCCTTTTAATTTCAGATTTTTATAAAAAAATTTCAGATTTAATCATCAGAGAACCCATTCCATTTATATATGAACATTTAGGTACAAGGTTTGAGCATTTTTTGTTAGATGAGTTTCAAGATACCTCAAGGTTGCAATGGATAAATTTAGTGCCTTTGGTTCATAATGCTTTGGCATCTTTAAATCAAAATTTAATTGTAGGAGATGGTAAACAAGCCATTTATCGCTGGCGAAACGGAGAGGTGGAACAATTTACTAAATTACCAGATGAAATATTTAATCCTGACAAGATAGAATCTTTAACAGAAGCAGAACAAACTTTTAAATCTTTAGGTAAAAAATATGAGTTGGATAATAATTACAGATCCGCAAAAGAAATAATTGAATTTAATAATACTTTGTTTAGTCATTTGGCACAAAAATTATCGCCTCATTTGCAATATATTTATAGTGATGTTAAGCAAAAACCAGTAAAAAAACACAAAGGATTTGTTAAAGCATTGTTTAAAGGTGATGATTTTGGTGATGATGACCAACTTGAATTTACTTTAAATTCTATTAAACAATGCTTAAAGGCAGGATTTGATTTTAAAGACATCTGTATTATTGTTAGAAATAATAGTGATGGTGCAATTACAGCCAATTATTTAAGTGAAATAGGAATTGCTGTCATATCTCCAGACAGTTTGTTTATTGGTAAGGACACCACTGTTAAATTTTTATATCATCTAATGAATGCACTTTTACAGTTAAAAGATGATAATTATAAATATAAAGCCCTTGAACATTATGCCATCTTACAACAAGTAGAACCATCAGTTTTAATTCAACAAGCGGAAGAAATTGATGTGTTTACTTTTTTTATGCGTAGGGGAATCATTCTACCTCAATATAGTACTTTTCATAATTTATATGAGTTTGTTGAAGCCCTTATACAAGTGTTTAATTTTGATCCAACCTACAATAATTTTTTACAGTTTTTTTTAGAGTTGGTGCATCAATATGAAACGTTAAATAATTCAAACATTAGAGATTTTTTATTGTGGTTTAAAGACAAAGGACAAGAAAAATCAATAGTTAGTCCTGAAGGTGCCAATGCCGTTCAAATAATGACCATTCATAAATCAAAAGGGTTACAATTTCCAGTTGTCATTTGCCCGTTTTTAGATTGGAAATTTGATGTGAGCAAACAAACCGTGTGGGTTGAAGATGATAATTTTATGTTGCCCGCATTTTTTGTAAAAATGACTAAAAATATAAAAGAGAGCGTATTAAATGATGTGTTTACGGCAGAGGAAGGTAAGTTTTATTTAGATCAATTAAATTTATTATATGTGGCATTTACTCGCCCCGAAACCGCTTTGTTTATGTGTGGTAAAGCTAAAGGTAAAGTCTCGCCCGTTAAAGAATGGTTAGCTCCCTTTTTTAAAAAATCCGAACTATTTACTGTAAAAGATGATAGTTATGAATATGGTGAACTTGTTAAAGAAAATAAATTGAATGAAAAACCTCAAAATAATTATCCTTTACAATTTTTAAAACAAGTGATGAACAAACCTCAATTGAGTTATAAAAGTGCCATTAATTGGGATGTTAATGATATTGATAAAAATAGAAAGTTTGGGACGTTAATTCATCAAGTTTTATCTAAATTAATATCTAAAAATGATTTAGAAGAAACTTTAAACAAATTAAATTTAAAAGGTGTAATTGATAATCATCAAAAAGAAGACTTAAAAAATATGGTTTTAGAATTGTTTAAAAACACTCATTTTCAATCATATTTTAATAAAGACTTAAAAGTGTTAAACGAAACCGAAATTATTAACGAAAAAGGATATAAGTTAATACCAGATAAAGTCATTTTTAATGAAAATTTTGTACTTATTGTTGATTTTAAAACTGGTAAAGAAGCACTATCTCACCAAAAACAAGTTAAAGAATACATCAACTTATACAAAGATATGGGATACGAAAATGTAAGAGGAGAACTATTTTATACCAATAAAAAAGAAGTTGTTGAAGTG
>CAYQRJ010000202.1:3679-5402 GCA_964419855.1 uncultured Crocinitomix sp. | reverse complement strand
ACTGTAGCAGGAACTGTAACTATTAACCAATCTACAACCGCAGGAACTAACACTAGTACTACGCTTGCTAATGGATCAAATTCGGATATGACCATTAACGGCAACGTAACAGTATTTAACAATTCCTCTGCACCTACATCAAATGTATATTTAGGAAACTCTGGTGACCTTACAATTAATGCTAACTTAAGTTTTACAAGTACACCAACCAGTAATAATGCCTCAAATTACATTGCTAATTCTACTAGTTCTTCTTTTGTAATTAACGGTACTACAACTATTATAAATAATGGTGGCGGAAACATTAAGCGATTTTTAATTGGGTATTTTGGAGATGTAACTTTTAATGGTTCTTTAAATATTTTCAATCATTCTTCTGCAACTAGTTCAAATGTTAGCTGTAATTCTACATCATCAAGTGTAGGTTTATATAATGATGATATTACAGTTGAAAACACTGATGCAAATGGAGACGGAGTTTATTTTGGAGGTAGTGGAGGAACAGGAACTTTAGCTAGCGGTAAAACAATTACCATTTCAGCTGGTGGTTTTATTGCAGGAAATTTATATTTTAGAAACTTTACTCAATTGGGTGGTACACCCCAGGTTTTACATCCAACAGGAACTACTATTTTTACTAATTATAATTCTACTTGGAATGGCAATATTGATATTGAAAGCCCTAGGGTTTATACCAATGGAACAGTTTATAATGGAGTAGCCAATCTTGAAAAAAATGGTTCTGGTAATGATGCTTCTAATGGAGGAAATACTTTTAATGGTCCTGCAGAAATAAAGAATACAGGAACAGGCTATTTTATGCCCTCTAATGCTACACCTAATGATTTTAATGATGATGTTGTTATTATTAAAACAAATACAGGAGCAGTTTATCCAGGGTATAATTGTGCCGATACATATTTTGGTGATATTACAATCAATTCTAATACTCCAATTCGTTTTGGTGCTTCTGTCAACGGGAGAGTGATTTTTGATGGTACAGCAGCACAAAATATTAATAAAATTGGTACTACTCCTGTACCAGAATTTAGAGATATTGAAACGCAAAATCCTAACGCTGAAATTACTTTAAATACACCAATAAAAGTTTTAACTGAATTAGATTTACAACAAGGTAATTTAGTATCAACAACAACCAACTTAATTTATGCTAATGACAATTCAATTGTTTCCAATGTAAGTGACAACGCATTTGTTGATGGTCCTTTAGAAAAAATTGGAAATGATGCGTATATTTTCCCTGTTGGAAAAGCCGGAGTGTATAGACCTATTGAAATTTCTGCACCATCAAGTGGAGCAGCAAGGTTTAGAGGAGAGTTTTTTGCTAATGACGTAGTCAATGATGGAATACCTGATTTACCTGTAGAACCAACCATCCATCACGTGTCTGATTGCGAATATTGGATTTTAGACAGAATTGCGACTACAAACTCTGTAAATGTTACGTTGTCATATAAAAATTATGCTGTAAATAATTGTAGTGGCGTAGTGTCTCAACCCGATTTAAAAGTAGCACGTTGGGACGGAACAATATGGAGAGATCATGGCAATGGTGGAACAACAGGAACTCCAGCTAATGGTACTGTGGTTACATCTGCTCCTGTCACCTCTTTTAGTCCGTTTACTTTAGCAACTTTAACTGATATTAACCCACTACCAATAGAATTATTAAGTTTTACAGCCACAAACAATAAAAACGTGG
>CAYQRJ010000202.1:0-3579 GCA_964419855.1 uncultured Crocinitomix sp. | reverse complement strand
AACCCACTACCAATAGAATTATTAAGTTTTACAGCCACAAACAATAAAAACGTGGTTGATTTACATTGGCAAACTGCTAGTGAGGTTAATAATGATTATTTTACTGTAGAACGCAGTACTAATGGAGAAGAGTTTGAACCTATTTTAAAACAAAACGGTGCCGGAAACAGTTCTAGCATTATTAATTATTATGATACTGATAATCATCCTTTAAATGGAGTATCATACTACCGCTTAAAACAAACCGATTTTGACGGAAAAGTCTCTTACTCTGGTATTGTTAGTGTAAACCGAAAAGATAATGCAGTTGTAAATGTTTATCCTAATCCCGTTAACAACATGATAAATGTGTCAGTTAATAAATCTAACTACACCGTTAACATTTATGGCTTAGATGGCAAATTAATTTATACTGATGCCAACACAAAACAAATTGATATGTCTGCCTTTGCTAATGGGATATATCAATTTGTGATTCTATCTAATGATGAGATAATCCAAACAATTAAAATTGTGAAGCAATAAAAGAGGGGGATGCAATTAAATTAATACAATTATTCTAATGCATTATGCAAAAGTAATAAAATTAAGTTTTGGATAATTTTAATTTATTTTGTATTTTTGTTAAAATAACAGTTTATTCAAATAATGAAAACAATAGCTAAAATTTTATTCATTTCTTTTGTGTCAATTAATGTGAGTTCTCAAACTATTCCTTGGCCTTATACAGAAAATACAGATTTTGATACTGATACTTTTCTTTTTAGTACAATTTATAATGATACCATATCAAACCAAAATAATATTTGGCAAATTGGTGTTCCAAATAAAATAATTTTTAATAGTGCATATTCAGGAAATAGAGCTATTTTAACTGATACTTTAAATCCATATCCAATAAATGACACTTCATCATTTATTATTTTGTATCCTATTCCATTATCAATTCAGGCAGTAATATCCCATAGTTTAAGATTTTTGTATAAAATAGATTCAGATACATTATCAGACTTTGGAAAAGTTGAGATGTCAATGGATAAAGGAATAAGTTGGATTGATTTATCTGATAGTGTTTTTTGGAATGGATCTTCCTCACCTATCTTGACAGGTAATTCTGGTAGTTGGAAAAATTATAGTTTATATTTTGACTATAATTTCAGTCAAAATATAAATTCGAGTACCGATACTTTGTTGTATAAATTTACTTTTATTAGTGATAGTATTCAAACGAATAAAGATGGTTGGATGATAGATGATATTTGGATAGCTGATGCTTATGAAAATGTAGATAAATTAAGCAAATTGAATAAGGTTAACATCTATCCAAATCCTGTTAATGATGTGATAAATGTGTCCGTTAATAAGTCTAACTACACCGTTAACATTTATGGCTTAGATGGCAAATTAATTTATACTGATGCCAACACAAAACAAATTGATATGTCTGCCTTTGCTAATGGGATATATCAAGTAGTAATTATTACAGATAATCAAATTTTAGAAACCATTAAAGTGGTTAAACAGTAGGTAAAATGTGTTAAAAACTGAAAAATAGTACTTTGAAGTCAATTCTCTATCTACAAACAACAAGGGAGTGAAACAAAACTAAATTATATCGATAAGTCAGTTCCATACATATTGGCGACAGGGAGTGTTTTTATTTTAATTCCATTTTAAATTTTCTCCAATATACAAACAACAACACTAAAAAAGTAGTAAACAATAATATGGCAGAATAAACATGGGCATTGTTATAGTTTAAAGATTCTACTTCATCATAAATGGCTATTGAAATTACTTTTGTCTTGTTAGGGATATTTCCACCTATCATTAATACCACACCAAACTCTCCTACTGTATGTGCAAAAGTTAGCACAATGGCGGTAATAACAGATTGCTTAATATTTGGTAACTGAACCTTAAATAAAGTCTCTAGCTTTGACTTACCTATAACATAAGATGCTTCAGTAATAGATTTTGGTAAACTCTTAAATCCCGATTGTAACGGTTGAACCATAAAAGGTAAACTATACATCACCGATCCAATAACAATTCCTGTAAATGAAAACACCAATTCTATTCCTAAAGTGTCTTTAAAAAATAAACCTAGTCCATTTTGAGGACTAAATACAATCAACAAATAAAAACCTAAAACAGTAGGTGGTAAAACCAAAGGTAAACTTACAATAGATTCTATAAAAGGTTTAATTTTTGACTGGCTATGTGCTAACCAGTAAGATAAAGGAACAGACAAAACAAAAAGTATAACCGTTGTAATCAAAGCTAATTTAAACGTCAATATAAAAGGAGAAAAATCTAACATTTGGACAGCATTACTTGGTTTGTTTTTACTAAAGCTAAAACCTCATCATCAACTTTTACTTTTAACCTTATTAAACTGTTAGTTGTAATGATAGCAGTTAAATTACTTGAGTTAAAATCTAACTTCATCTCACTCAATAACCGCCCTTTTTTAATTGATTTTACTTTACAAATTAATTGATTTTGCATACTGATAGGTACATTCAAATTGGTTGAGATAATTACCTCAGTTTCTTTAAAAAACACATCAACATCATCTCCATTGTTATAATTTGGCTTATCAATATCATCAATAATTATCGATTTAAACATATATCCCTCTACATCTATTTCAATCAGACTTAAATCATCAACTTTACTAATTTTGGTAATATGTCCATGTAATTTATTCATTTGGGATTAAATATCCGTATTTTTTTAGAATTTGTCGGCTTTCTTTTGAAAATAAATAGTTATAAAAATCTATTACCTTATTAGATTGTTGTTTTTGTTTAATAATTACAGCACTTTGTGTGATGGGTTGATATAAATTATTATCAATTTTTACCCAACCGCTTGCATCATTAAATTTAATGGAGGAAAATGAAGTAAAACCTACATCCACAACACCACTTTCTATAAATTGATTCACTTGCAATATGCTTTCAGCATAAATTAATTTTTGTTTAACATCATTAAAAATAGTTAAGTGATTTAACACTTCAATACTAGCTTTGCCATAAGGTGCAATGTCGGGATTTGCAATGGCTATTTTTTTAATTTTGTTAGATTTTAACTCACTTAATTGAATTGGTCTATTACTTGAACTCAACAAAACAAGCTGACCAAAAGCGTAAGTTTTAGGTTGGGTTTTAATCAGTCCTTTTTCAAATAAATAATTGGGGTATTTAGCGTCAGCTGAAACAAATATATCAAAAGGTGCGCCTTGTTCAATTTGAGCGGTTAACTTTCCTGATGAAGCTACAATTACATCAATTTGATAATCGCACTTCTGTTTAAAATGATTTATAATATCTTGCATAGCGTACTGCATATTGGCAGATGTTGCCACTTTAATTGATGATGTATCACTTTCACATCCACAAATTAAAAAAATAAAAATTATTATCATTGAAAATTTATTCACAACACAAAGGTAGTTTTATGATTTAATTTTTTTATGATTTGCATCAATAAAGATATCGTTTGCAGAATTAAAAACAAAAAAGCCAACCGTTAATGATTGACTTTTCTAATTCTGAGCGAGAGACGAGACTC
>CAYQRJ010000201.1:0-5417 GCA_964419855.1 uncultured Crocinitomix sp. | reverse complement strand
ACAAGGTTGTGTTATTTATCAATTTATTGATGATGTTATCGTTTATGATACTTTTGAAAACCCTGAATTATCAAAACAGTGGTTAAAAAAATGTCAAGCTTTTATTGAAAGTGTGTTCAGAGAATATGAGTCTTTTTAATTGATAAATTCAACTTTTTTCACACCATCACTTTTATTACTACTTCTTCAATTTTAGTATCACTTACATTAGATATTTCTATTTGGTAATTTTTATAAATAAAATCATCACCTTTTTTAGGTATATCCTCTAATTGATTTAAAATAAAACCAGACAAGGTGGTATATTCGTCATTTTTTTCAAGTTCTATACCGTATTTATCTTTTAAATAGTCTATTTCTAACCGAGCAGAAAATCGGTAGGTGTGGTCATCAATTTGATGCTCTACAAAGTTATCAATATCGTGTTCATCCTTTATTTCTCCAAAAATTTCTTCAATAATATCTTCAACAGTAATTAAGCCAGATGTACCTCCAAATTCATCAACTACAATAGCAATACTACGTTTTTGTTTAGTAAATTGTTCAAGTACATCTTGTATTAAACTTGCCTCTGGAAAAATAGAAATAGGCAACAAAATCTGTTTAATTGATTTAGGTTTTTTAAACAACTCAAAGGCATGGACGTAACCAATTACGTCATCAATATTATCTTTATAAATAATGATTTTTGAAAGTCCAGTCTCTATAAACTTTTGTTTTAACTCATCAATTGATGTTTCTATTGGTAATGCTACAATTTCTGTTCGTGGAATCATACAATCCCTTACTTTAATAGTATTAAAATCAAGTGCATTATGTAAAATTTGGATTTCGTTTACCATTTCAGCCTCATCTTCAATACGCTCATTCAAATCTTTAACATAATCATCTAAATCAACTTTGGTAAACGCCCGTTCTGCCTTAGATACATCAACCCTAAATAACTTAAGAAAAAAGTTAGAAATAAGTGTGGTAATGTATGATGGAATAAATAATAAGCCATAAACAAGTAAAATAAGAGGTAAAAAAATATTTAGCGTTCGATTTGGATTAATACTAAAAATGGCTTTTGGAATAAACTCTGCGGTTACTAACACCAAAAGAGTTGAAATAATAGTTTGTGTTAAAAGAATAAGGGGGGCGCTGGGTATCCACATAGAGATAAATGGCTCTAAGGCTTTTGCCATAAAAATACCATAAAGCACAAGGGCAATGTTGTTGCCAAGTAACATGGCACTAATAAATTTTGATTCGTGCTTAACTAAAAAAGATAATATTTTACCCGAGAAGGTTCCTTGTTTTTTGTCTAATTCAATTTTTAATCTGTTGGCAGAAATAAAAGCAATTTCAACTCCCGAAAAAAAGGCAGACGCAATAAGTGTAGATATGATAAAAATACTATTCATATCAAATAAAAACTATTGCTAAATTAGTTGTATTGTCTTTTGCTTTTTGTTGAATTAACAAAGCATTTAAAATTTCAAGTTCGGGATCCTCTTCCATCAATTAATTTAAGATAATTAATGCGAAAGTACAATAAAAATTAAAAGCTACCAAAAACGATTTATTTTTTTTCTTCTAAGTCCAAGTCAAAACCAATATCTTTTCGGTAATAAACCCCATCAAAATTGATTTTTTCTACGTTTTTATAACTGGTTTCTATGGCTTGTTTTAAAGTTTTACCATAAGAGGTAATACACAACACTCTGCCCCCTGCCGTTATAATTTTAGGTCCATCCTTTCTTGTTCCAGCATGAAAAACAATAGAATCTGCAACATTATTAATACCTGATATTTCTTTTTCTTTTTCGTAAGATTCAGGGTAGCCTCCTGACACCATAATAATGCCTGCTGCTGCCTTAGAATCAAAAACCACATCTCTTTCCGATAATGTTTGAGTGGATACTCCCTCAAATAAATCTAAAATATCAGAACGCAACCTTGGCATCACCACTTCTGTTTCTGGGTCGCCCATTCTACAGTTATATTCAATAACATAAGGTTCGTTACCTACTTTAATTATACCTATAAAAATAAACCCTTTGTACTCTATTCCGTCTTTTTTTAATCCTTTTATGGTTGGTATAATAATTTGATTTTCTATTTTATCTTTAAATCCTTGCGTGGCAAAAGGCACAGGAGAAACCGCCCCCATACCGCCAGTATTTAATCCCGTATCTCCTTCTCCAATTCTTTTGTAATCTTTAGCTTCAGGTAATATTTTATAACTTACACCATCAGATAACACAAAAACTGACATTTCAATGCCTTCTAAAAATTGTTCAATCACTACCCTTGAGGAAGCATCACCAAATTTAGCGTCAGCCAACATGTTTTTTAATTCTTTTTTAGCTTCTGCTAAATTATTAATAATTAAAACCCCTTTACCTGCCGCTAAACCATCAGCTTTTAAAACGTAAGGCGGTTTCATACTCTCCAAAAAGGCATAACCCTCTTTTAAAGTTTTTTTAGTAAAGGTTTGGTACTTAGCAGTTGGAATGTTGTGGCGTTGCATAAATTGTTTAGAAAAATCTTTACTTCCCTCTAATTGTGCTGCCTCTTTATTTGGTCCAATTACAGCAATATGTTTTAAATTTTCATCTGCTAAAAAATAATCGTGAATGCCATTTACTAAAGGATCTTCAGGTCCAACTAACACAAAGTCTATTCTTTTTTCAATCGCAAATTTACCTATGGCATCAAAATCATTGACTTGAATATCTACGTTTATTCCTATTTGACTTGTACCCGCATTACCAGGGGCAATAAACAATTTGTCTAACTGTGAACTTTGTGCAATTTTCCAACAAAAAGCGTGTTCTCTACCACCAGAACCTAAAACTAAAATATTCATTTTATAAAATTTTTACAAAATTAAAAAATACCCCTTTGTTTTAATTAAATGTTATTAACAATGTTTACTTTTTATTCAGTTTTTTAAATTGATGATAGTCTATTGCATTTTTTATACTATCCTTTATTGAAATAAATGACAACCCTAATTTATCTTTAATTTTTTGATTTGAATACAAGTTGATTTGCATAGCGGATGCAGCAGTTTCTTTAGTAATTTGAGGTGTTTGTCTTGTAAAAAAACACTTAACAGCTTCTAATCTCCAAGCTATTCCTGTCATCCACGACTTAACTTGAATGGCTGGAGGGATAACATTTAATTCATTAGCTATTAAATCAAACAAATCTTTAAATTTAATGTTTTCAGATATAGTTAAAAATCGTTCGCCAAAAACTTTATTTTGAATAAGTTCTACCATACAAAAAGCCACATCTCTTGCATCTACAAAAGCATTTGTTCCTGTAGGATAAAATTTTAATCCTTTATTAATGGTTTTAAATAGTGCTAAAGAACTGTCATTCCAATTTCCAGCTCCTAAAATAACTGACGGATTTACAATAGATACATTCAAGCCTTCTTCTTTTCCTCTCCAAACTTCCATCTCACCTAAATATTTACTCACTGCGTAATTAGAATTAGATTTAGAATTTACCCATTTGTTATTTTCTGTTATAATTCCTTGTTTTGTATCTCGTCCAATGGCAGCAGTAGAACTGACGTAAGACAAATTTTTAACCCCTAATTTTAAACAAGAGTTAACAATGTTTGCTGTTCCGTTTTTATTAATTTGAAGTAGCTTTTTAAAATCTTTTTTTGCAAAAGACACAAAACCAGCACAGTGATAAACCGTGCTACAACCATCAATTAAATATGGTAAAGTTGTTGTGTCATTAATATCACCATCTACCCATTCAATTTTATTAAATATAGATAAATCAGAGTCATTTAAATAAAACTTAAACAACATTTTAACTTCTGTTAAATCGGATGATTGTCGTTTTAAAGCACGAATATTAAATTGCCTTTTACTGAGTTCAACCAGCAAATGCGAACCTAATAAACCTGTACCTCCTGTTACAAAAATCATAGGTCAAAATTAGTAAAGAAATTGGATTGTGTAACTATTATTGTAATATTTGCACACTTCTTGTTATATTTGCTCTAAAATTTTAAAAAACAATGAAATCAACATTATTAATTCTTACTGTGCTTTTGATATCCTTAACAGGTCAAGCACAAAGCAGATATTCTAAAAAAGACATTAAAAAAATGAAATTGGAAAAAGGAATGTATGCTAACATGTCCACCACAAAAGGTGATATTTTATTAAAACTTGAAATGGAAAGAGCGCCATTAACCACAGCCAATTTTGTTGGTTTGGCAGAAGGAAACTTAACGGTAGATACTGTTAAAATTACAACACCTTTTTATGATGGGTTAACTTTTCATAGAGTCATTCAAGGGTTTATGATTCAAGGTGGTGACCCAAAAGGTAATGGAATGGGTGGACCTGGTTATAAATTTTATAATGAAACCAGCGATTCTTTAAAACATGATGGACCTGGTGTACTATCAATGGCAAATGCAGGACCTAATACCAATGGAAGTCAATTTTTTATTACCCATGTGGCTACACCTCATTTAGATGGTGGTTACAATGTATTTGGTCACGTTGTTAAAGGTCAAGATGTAGTTGACGCTATTGTACAAGGAGACACCATACAAAAAGTAACCATTTACAGAATTGGCAAACCAGCTAAAAAGTTTAATGCAACAGAGGTGTTTGCAAAAGAAACTAAGGCCATAAAAGATAAACAATTAGCAGAATTAGCCAATAGAAACAAAACTTTTAAAGAGTTAATGGCAAAACAATTTCCAAAAGCCAAACAAACAGAATCTGGATTAATGTATGAAGTGGAGAAAGAAGGAGAAGGAGCCAAACCTGTAGATGGACAAACAGTTGCTGTACATTATGCTGGGTATTTTATGGATGGTCGTAAGTTTGACTCTTCTTACGATAGAGGTCAGCCTTTAAGTTTTAAATTAGGTAAAGGTCAAGTGATTAAAGGTTGGGATGAAGGCATTAAATTAATGAACAAGGGATCAAAATATATTTTAATTATTCCATATTGGTTAGCTTATGGAGAAAAAGGTCACCCTGCAGGTATCCCTCCAAAATCTCATTTAATTTTTAATGTTGAATTAATGGATGTAAAATAAATTCTAATTAGCATTTAATATTAACATTTTAAACGCCATTAAATAAAAAACTATTAGCTTTAAAAAGAAAAACGCTTTATCTATTACATCAAGTTTTATTTTAGGGGTGAGATTATATTAAGTAGGGAGTGATTTTTTTTCAAAAATCAGAATTGTATCAAGGTGTCAGTTCGAGTGATTTTATTTTTTTGAATAAAAAAATAAAATTGTATCGAGAACACGCTATGGAGTCAATAAGCCGCTATGTTCTCGATACATTTTTAAAGCCAACACTAACGTGTCCCCTTTAAAAACACTCGAACTGACGCTAATGCTTTTAATACTTAAAATAACATTATGTTTC
>CAYQRJ010000200.1:0-5460 GCA_964419855.1 uncultured Crocinitomix sp. | reverse complement strand
CCGCTATGTTCTCGATACATTCCGATAGTTATCGGAACACTCGAACTGACGCTAATGCTTTTTAATACTTAAAATAACATTATATTCACTTTAAAATCACTCTCTGTTTGCCAAAAGGGCAGGGAACTGACGCTAGCTAAAAATTAACAATAACTGCGTTAGTGATAGGAACGGCATCCTCCGCCTCAGGCGGAGATATAGTGGATAGCACGGCTCGAACGCCCTAAAAATTAATCAATTAAAAAAAATAGTTATATTTATCAAAAAAATAAAGATGGAAGATAATTTTGAAGTAATAGATGATGTAGCTAAAAAGAGGGTTGAATTTAAAGATTTTGATTACCCAATAACTTTTAAATTTAAAATTGGCACTTTTGCAAATGATTTTACAGCAAGTGATAAAACTGGGAAAACTTTGGCTTATGTACGACAAAAAATGTTTAAGTTAAAAGAAGATATTCAAGTGTTTTCTGATGAAAGTAAATCTAATCAGGTTTATAGAATAGCAGCTGATAGAATTATAGATTTTAATGCGGTTTATACTTTTTTTGATGAAGACGATAACATTATAGGAAAAGTAGGGCGAAAGGGTAGAAAATCTATCTTAAAAGCACATTACAATATTTTTGATGAGGAAGGAAATAATGATTACTCGATTGAGGAAGAAAATCCTTGGGCAAAACTTTGGGATGCTTTATTATCTGAAGTTCCTATTTTAGGTATTTTAACTGGGTATTTTTTTAATCCAAGATATGCTGTAAAAAACAATAACGGCGAAATTATTGCTCGATTATCAAAAGAAAAATCTTTTTTTGGTAGAACTTTTAAACTAGATGAAGTTGGTGAATTTCAGGCTGGAGATGATGAAAGAATGATGTTAGCCTTAATGATGATGTCTTTACTTGAAAGAAGGAGAGGGTAGTATTTAATAATAATTATATAAAAAAAGCCCACTTTTAAAAGTGGGCTTTTTTAGTTGATATATATTTTAATTTCTAAACATTTGTTGTTGCTTTAGGAGCAGCTGCCATAATTTCATCATTAGCTGCACTTTCAAATTGAGCAAAGTTTTTAACAAACTCATTAGCTAATAAATTAGCTTTTGCATCATAAGCAATTTTATCTTCCCAAGTATTTTTAGGATTTAAAATCTCGGTTGGCACACCTTCACATTCGTTAGGCATAGCTAACCCAAAAATTTCGTGAGTTGTGTAATCAACATTATCTAGTTTACCTTCTAAAGCGGCAGTAATCATGGCACGGGTAAATTTTAATTTAATTCTTTCTCCAGTTCCATATTCTCCACCAGACCATCCAGTATTTACTAACCAAACTTTTACATTATGTTTCTCCATTCTTTCGCCTAACATTTCAGCATATTTTGTTGGATGTAATGGTAAAAATGGAGCTCCAAAACAAGCTGAAAAAGCAGTTTGAGGTTCAGTTACTCCTTCTTCAGTTCCAGCTACTTTAGCGGTGTAACCAGAAATAAAATGGTACATAGCTTGTCCTGCTGTTAATTTAGATATTGGAGGTAAAACTCCAAAAGCATCTGCAGTTAAAAAGAAAATATTTTTAGGCATTCCACCAATTGATGGTACCATTATATTATCAATGTGATAAATTGGATAGGATACTCTAGTGTTTTGAGTTATATGAGTATCAAAATAATCAGGTGTTCTTGTTCCTTCTTTAAATCCTATGTTTTCTAAAATAGCACCAAACTTAATGGCGTTGTATATTTGAGGTTCTTTTTCGGCAGATAAATCAATGGTTTTAGCGTAGCAGCCACCTTCAAAGTTAAACACTCCATTTTCAGACCATCCGTGCTCATCATCACCAATTAAACGTCTGTTTTCGTCAGATGATAAGGTTGTTTTGCCTGTTCCTGACAAACCAAAAAATACAGCAGTATCTCCATCCTTACCAACGTTAGCAGAACAATGCATTGACAATACATTTTTTTCGTGAGGTAAAATAAAGTTTAATACAGAAAATATACCTTTTTTAATTTCGCCCGTATAACCTGTACCACCAATAATAATCATTTTTTTGGTAAAGTTTAAAATGGCAAAATTATGTTGTCTTGTTCCGTCAATTTCAGGTTCAGCCATAAATTCAGGAGCACATACAATATGCCAATCTGGCTCAAAATTTTCTATTTCCTCTTCAGTAGGTCTTAAAAACATATTGTGAGCAAACATACTAGACCAAGGCATTTCAGCAACCAATCTAATGTTTAATCTGTGTTCATCATCAGCGCAAGCGTAAGCATCTTTAACATATAAATCTCTATTAGTTAAATAAGCTTTCATTCTGTCGTAAAGTGCATCAAATTTTTCAGGAGTAAACTTTTTGTTAATGTCACCCCACCAAACCGCATCTTCAGTTTTATCATCACAAACAATAAATCTATCTTGTGGCGAACGTCCTGTAAACTCTCCTGTTTCAATTGCTATAGCTCCAGAATCTGTCATAACACCTTGACCTAAAACTATGATATCTTCAACTAATTCAGCAGGTGTAAGATTCCAAAAGGTATCACCAACATGATTTAATCCAATAGATTTTAAAGAGGCTTTTTCAGCCTTTTTTCCATACGTACTCATAAATTATTTTTTTCAATCGCTTTGTAGCGGTTATGTTTTGTATATGCAAAAATAGTGGTTTATATCCTTAACAAACTGATTTAACTCAATTTTTTAAAAAAATCTTTTCAACAATTGGTGTTTAAAACAAATGTATTATGTTTTTAAGGAATAATATTTGGCAGGCTAAATCGGGTTTTTCGTTAAAGTTTATGTTTTTTTAATAAGTTCAACTAATTTTCCGGTGTGCTTCCTTAGGTCGCAACCTACAATATAAGTTTTACTAAATTAAAAAAGCATAAAGCTACCACTTCACCCCCTGCCTGATAGAAAAATCAAACTTTTACAAACACCCCTTTATAAAAACGTAATGTCCTTTTAAAGTAATTTTCTGTTAAGGGTTTAAACCCCATTGATTTGATGACTTCATCTGTATCTCTATTCAAATTACAACCATCACCAATTACTTTCCACACTGGATTAATAATATTTTGAATGACCCTACGTGGTTTTTCTTTGGCGTGGATGTGTTCAATAATAATAAGTTGACCATCATCTTTTAACCATTTATGGAATTTTTTTAACGCTAATTTATAATCAGGAATGGTACAAAGTACAAGGGTAGATACAATGTAATCAAGAGATTTAGGTTTTATAATATTGCCCAATTTATCATCTGTAACGCTTAAATTATAAGTGGTAATATTAGCTTTTTGAGGCAGTTTTTGCAAAGCTTTTTCAAGCATATAGGGTGAGGGTTCAACTGCTATCACATTGGCATCTTTATTAAAATATTCAAAATTAGCTCCTGTTCCACATCCTACATCTAAAATATCACCCTTTAAATCAGAAATCATTTCTTTTCTGAGTTGACCAAATTCATTTTCAATGTTAGTCATAAATTTGTCGTACTGAGAGGCAAATAATTTTTGGTAGAATTTCATAATTTATTCCCAAACTTTTCCTGTTCGGTACATAGTGCCTTTTAAGGTAGATACCAAGTGGTTATTTTGGTTAAACACTTCAATTTGATAAACGCCTACACGCTTTGTTAAAGATATTTCGGTTGTTTTTGTGGTAAGTACGTCACCAACATTAACTGGTTTTAAGTGAGAAATGGATGTTTCTATAGATACTGAATGAATGCCGTGTGTATTAGCCGAAAATGCCAAACAACTATCGGAAAGAGAGTAGGTGATGCCTCCATGAGCAATTCCAAAACCATTGGTCATTTCTTTTTTAACAACCATTGAAATTGAGACGTTTCCTTTTTCAATTTTTACCAACTTAATGCCTAACCATTGGCTCATGGCATCATTATTTAACATTTTGCTAACTATTTCTTTAGGCGTTAACATCTTTAATCAGCAATGGCTTGATTTAATAATCCAATCATTCCCATTAAAACAATAAATAATTGATTTTGGGTCTCATCATCAAAAGATTCTCCGTCTTCATCTTTAGCTTCTAATTCATTTAAAATAAAACTAATTAGTTGTGGTTGGTTTAAGAGTTCGTGCATGGGTAAAAAATCTTCTTTACTCACTTCATCAAGTGCTAATAAAAAAGATTCTTGAAACTCACCAATCTCATCCTCAGTTACAGAATTAAGTTTAATTCCTTCTACGTTAAACGCTTCCATAGTTACAGCAAAGTAATAGACAACAAAAGCATTAAGCTCTTCATTATCAAAGTCAAAACCTGCTTGCATTAAATAAGGCAATAAATCAGGTTGTAGTAATTGAAAGGTTTCTATTTTTTTTTCTAACGCATCTTCTGTTAAATTATCAATTTTTTTTAAAGCATTCTCAATACTTTTTGTGGTTACTATTTTGCTCATAACTTTTTTTTGCAAATTTAATTAATTGTTTGGTAGTAAACGTAAAGGTTATACAATATTTACTTCACGCTCTAATTCAACATTGTATTTTAATTTAATGTCGGCTATAATTTGATTTGATAACTCAAAAATATCATTACCACTTGCTCCTCCGTAATTAACTAATACCAATGCTTGGTTTTTATGTACACCATATTTACCATTTTCACCTTCAAAGGTTTTCCCTTTCCAGCCAGCGTTATCAATTAACCAGCCTGCCGCCAATTTAATTTGTGTGTCTGAAATAGGGTAGTGGGCTATATTTGGATATGTAGTTTGTAACTTTTCAAATTCTTTTTTAGAAATAACAGGGTTTTTAAAAAAACTTCCTGAATTACCAATCTCTTTAGGGTCGGGTAATTTAGATTGACGAATTTTAATAACGGCATCACTTACATTTTTTATAGTAGGATGCGAGATCCCCATATTTTTTAATTCGTTTTGTATAGCACCATAAGACGTGTTGACTTTTGGTTTTTTGTTTAATTTTAAGGTGACGCTTGTAATTATAAATTGATTTTTAAACTGATGTTTAAAAATACTTTCTCTGTAGCCAAATACACATCTTTTTTTTGTGAATCTTACTTCTTCTAAAGTATCAATGTTTATGGCATGTAATTCAAAAAACACATCTTTAATTTCTACTCCGTAAGCACCTATGTTTTGCATGGGAGCTGCACCAACACTACCAGGTATTAAGGATAAATTTTCTATTCCTCCAAAATTATTTTCTATGGCAAACAATACTAAATCGTGCCAAACAACACCCGCACCAGCAGTTATTAACACATCATTATCAGTTTCTTTTGTTATTTCAATGCCTTCAATTTCATTTTTTAAAACAATTCCATTAAAATCTTTTGTTAATAGAAGATTACTACCACCACCAATAATTAATTTAGGAGATTGTTTTACTGCTTCAAATTTTAATAATTGTTGTAATGATTTTACATCAGAAAAACTAGCAAAGTGCTTTGCTTTTACATCAATTCC
>CAYQRJ010000199.1:0-5490 GCA_964419855.1 uncultured Crocinitomix sp. | reverse complement strand
GCTTCTCAAATTTCAGCTTATCCAAATCCAGTGGCTAGTGTATTAACTATTGATTTAGGTAATGCTCAAGCTAACTACATAAACATAGTAGATATGAGTGGAAGAGTAGTTAAAACTATTAATGTTAACAACCAAAAAGAAATTATTAACGTTTCTGAATTTGATAATGGTGTTTACTTTTACCAAGTAGTATCAGAAGGAACAGTTGTTAAAACAGAAAAATTTATAGTATCTAAATAAGATACATCACTTAATTTTAATTAATTTCCCCATCTAATTTTTAGGTGGGGATTTTTTTTATGGAAGAAAATAAAATAATTAATCAAGTTGTTGAGCAAATTAAAACTAAATTTGAAGGTGAATCATCTGGTCATGATTGGTTTCACATTGAGCGGGTATGGAAATTGGCAAAACAAATTGCATTAAAAGAAAATGCCAATACATTTGTGGTTGAGTTAGGTGCTTTGTTGCATGATATTGCCGACCATAAATTTGTTAATGATTTTGATAAAGAGTCTGTTTTAAGAACCGAACGTATTTTAATGCCTTTGGGTGTTGATGAGGAATTAATTAATCAAGTAAAGCATATTGTCTTAAACTGTTCGTTTAAAGGAGGGGTTGAGGCAAATAAAATGAAAACATTAGAAGGTAAAATTGTTCAAGATGCTGATAAATTAGATGCTATTGGGGCTATTGGTATTGCCAGAACATTTGCTTTTGGAGGTAAATTTGGTTCTTTGCTTTATCATCCAGATATTAAACCTATACAACATCAAACTTTAGAGTCATATCAAAACAACAGAACACATACCATTAATCATTTTTACGAAAAATTATTGTTGTTAAAAGATTTAATGCATACCGAAACTGCTAAACAAATAGCTTTACAACGTCATCAATTTATGGAGCGGTTTTTAGAGCAGTTTTATAATGAATGGGAGGCTAAGATATAAAAAAAGCCCTTACTCTTTGAGTAAAGGCTTATAATCAAATTAAAGTGTTTATTATTTTTTAATTAAAATAGATTCACAGTCAAAAGATTGGCTGATTTTATCTTCTGTAATGGCGTCATACTCTTCTTGACTTACTTCCTCTCCATTAGCAGCAGCATCATCTAATAAATGTTTCTGAAAATCAACAGTTAATGTGTCAGACACTAATTTCCCGTATAAAACAGCTTCTTTACCTGCTGAAGTTTCAATAGGAATGGTGTAATGATCTCTAAAAAATACCATTACTGTTTCATCACTATTGGGTTTAACAATATTTATCCAACAACCAGCATTTTGACAAACCTCATTAATGGTTACATTTACAGCGCCTTCAAAGGCATTGTTTTCATCAAAAGTTTTAAACATTTCTTCTGTTGTTACCGCTTCATCAGGTGTAAATTCAGAATGACCATATAATAAATAATCTCCTTTTTCATCACCCATAAAAGCCACTTCTGTAGATTCTTCTCCGTTAGATTCTTCTACATTTTCTTCTACAATAACCTCAGTGTTTTCAGAATTTTCTGATTCTGTATTTTCTGTTTTTTCTTCACTTGAGCAAGACATTAATAATGTTCCCATTAATAAACTTGCTAATAATCTTTTTTTGTTCATTGTTTTCTTTTTTTTTGCAAATATAATTATTCTATTTTAAAGAATCTACATGCAATGGTTTTAATAAATCTAATACAGTTTTAACAGGGCTAAAACAATCTGAACCTATTTCGTAAAACAAGGTTAACCAATCATACATCCCCCCGTTCCACAGTCCTGGGTTTTCAATGTATTTTATAGATTGACCTTTTTCGGTTTTTTCAACAATAAAATATAAGTTTTTATTAACGTATTGGGTTAAATCAAATTTATTATTTTTATAACCTTTAACCGCACAAGCTATAATAACAGGGTTAAAATGCGTAGCGTGCAATAAAATAGAAAGTTGATTATTTTTAATTTGAGATTTTTCAATAATTTGTGGTGTTATTTTGCCGTTTTCATTTTTCACAAAAAAAGGACCTCCACCAGGTTGCCCCTCATTTTTAACCATTCCACAAATTCTAATAGGTCTATTAAAAATTGTTTTTAGTGTCTCAGTACTGCTAATTTCTGTATCAGATAAACCTAAGTTATATATGTTATTTAATTCAGTTGCTTTAATTTCTATTTGAGATGACTGAGCATCAATAGCTGTAAGCAGAGAGTTTACTTTTTGTTTAAATTCAACTAACAAGCCACCAATTACTTTAGTAGTATTTATTGATTTTTTAGCTTTAGAATAGTGTTGAACATTATCAATATTTTTAATAAAAATTAAATCGGCATCTATAGCATTTAAGTTATCAATTAATGCACCATGACCTGAGGGTCTTAAGATGGGTTGTTGGTTTTCGTTAAGTGCAATTTCGTTTTTATTGTTAAAAGCAGTTGAATGTGTTTTTATGTCTTGAACAGAAAATTGATAGGAGAAATTGACGCCTGTAATTTCTTTTAAAATTTTGATTGAATGGTTAATATGTTTTTCAAAATCTTGATTAATGGTAAAGTTAAACTGCGTATTTTCACTCGCCACTTTTACCCCTTGTAAAATTTGTTCTTGAAAAGGATTGATAATAAATTTACCATATAAATGAAATGGAATAAGCCCTTTAGGTAAGCATCCAAAATTTAACCCTTCATCATATAAAATAAATTTAATTAAAGATTCAATGTTTATAGTTCCTGTTTTAATGTCTTTTTTAAAAGTTTGAGGCAATTTATTATAAAAAGCAAAATTTTGTATATTGTTTAACAATTGTTCAATAAACTCAATGGTGTCCTCATTTGGATTTCCATCTAAATAATTATAAAGTTGTCCAAACATTCTAGATCCAGAACCTGATGCAGGAATAAAATAGGCAGTTTTAATGTTAGATTTTATTGAGTCAAAATATTTAATGTAAAAGTTTTGATTTTGTTCATCTAAAGTGTTGATTCCATCTCCAATACGGCATGGCTTAACAATGTCTATAAATGGATTGCCCTTTAAAATTTTTTCTTTTTGTTGTTCAACAGATTGTTCCAATTTGTAATGTTTTTTATTCATTTTATATACGCAATATGACTAAAATTGTTGCTAATACTATTAAAAATAATGTAATTTGGCTTAAATAATCAAATAAAATTTATTAATTTGTAGATTAATGGTTAGATACTATCTAAAATATTGGTTAAAGTCAAAGTCAATTAATTTGATTGAAGACAATGATATTAAAGAATTTAATCATTTGGTTTTTTCGCAATTAAATACTTTAGATGATTCAAAGATAAAAGATTTAGTAAGGGCTTTAAAAAAAGATAAAACCAAAATTGAAATCACTGATTTTGGAGCGGGTTCTAGATTTTTTTACGGAAATAAAAGAACAATTAAATCAATTGTTAAATCAGCTTCAACTTACGGTAAGCATGGACGGTTTTTGGCGCAAATGGTTAAAGGATATCAAGCCTCCAATGTTATTGAATTAGGGACATCTTTAGGTATTGGCGCTTCATATATGGGAATGTTTAACCCCAATGCTAAAATTTACTCAATTGAAGGATGCGAAAAGATAAGTCAAAAAGCTAAAGAGAACATTAAGAAATTAGGTTTAAAAAATATTCACCTTTTTACAGGTGAGTTTAATAAAGTGTTAAATGATGTAATAGCATTGTCATCTAAACCAAAACTGGTTTATATTGATGGAGATCATACTTATCAATCTACCCTTAACTATTATAATTATTTTAAAAATAAATCAACTAAAAATACTATTTTAATTTTTGATGATATTTATTGGAGTAGGGGGATGCATCAAGCATGGCTTAATATTATTAAAGATAAAACATCAACCTTAACCATTGATTTTTTTAGAATGGGCGTTGTGTTTTTAAATCAATCGATTGAAAAAAAGCATTTTAGGATTAAATTTTAAAAAAAATGTGACTAATGTCACGTTTAATTATGATTAAAGTCAGTAATTTGCGCCCACTAACTTTTAAAATCTATTAATTATGAGTAATCATTACAATGTAGTTGTTATAGGTGGAGGTACTGGAGGAATAATGACTTCAGCTCAACTATTAAGACACGACAAAAATTTAAAAATAGCAGTTGTAGAACCATCAGATAAACATGTGTATCAGCCAGCTTGGACCTTAGTAGGAGCAAATACCTATGACTATGACAAAACCATACGTCCAGAGAGTTCGGTTATGCCTAAACAAGTAACTTGGGTAAAAGAATATGCTGAAACTTTTGACCCAGAAAATAATAAAGTAATTACTAAAAACGGTACCGAATTAACTTATGATTATTTAATTGTTGCCCCAGGTATTCAAATTAATTTAGATGGCATTGAAGGTTTAAAAGAAACTATGGGTAAAAATGGGGTTTGTTCTAATTACATTGATCCAAAATATACGTGGGAATGTTTAAAAAACTTTAAAGGAGGAAACGCTTTGTTTACTCAACCTACAACACCAATTAAGTGTGGTGGAGCTCCTCAAAAAATCATGTATTTGGCAGATGATCATTTTAGAAAAGCAGGTGTAAGAGATAAGTCTAATGTGATTTTTGCCACACCAGGTGGGGTTATTTTTGGAGTATCTCCTTTTAAAGAAGAACTTGAAAGAATTATTAAAAAGAAAGACATTGATTTTAAACCTTTTTATGCCATCACTAAAATTGATGGAGAAAAAAAGGAAGCCCATTTTAAACACACAGCTACAGGAGAGAATCAATGTGTTATTATGGAAGACAATAAACTACAAGAAAGAACAGAAGGAGATGATACAATAGTTATTCCTTTTGATATGTTGCATTTAGCACCGCCACAATCTGCTCCTGACTTTATTAAAAAATCTCCATTTGCTAATGATGCAGGATGGATGGATGTTGATATTAATACTCTACAATCTAACAAATATAAAAATGTGTTTGGATTAGGAGATGTAGCTGCATTGCCAACGGCTAAAACGGGAGCGGCTATTAGAAAACAAGCACCTGTTGTTGTTGGTAATATATTACATTTAATGAAAAATGGTAGTCTAGCCGATAAAAAATATCAAGGTTACTCTTCTTGTCCGCTCGTTACAGGTTATGGTAAAATGTTATTGGCAGAATTTGGTTACGAGAACAAACGAATGTCAGATCCATTTTTAACAAAATTTGTTGATACTTCTAAAGAGAAATGGAGTATGTGGATTCTTAAAAAATATGGTTTACCTTATTTATACTGGAACAAAATGATGAAAGGTAAAATGTAAATTAAACTATATATTAAATTTAAAAAAGCCAATGAAAATTTTCATTGGCTTTTTAATTATTTATATAAAAAACTGAGTAAACTCTGTTTAATCAGTGGTAAAACACGCCATTACAAGCACAACAAAATAATCTGTGTAAACTCTGCGCAATCTGTGGTAAACCACACCATTACAAGCACAAAAATAATCTGTGTAAACTCTGTGTAATCAGTGGTAA
>CAYQRJ010000198.1:0-5498 GCA_964419855.1 uncultured Crocinitomix sp. | reverse complement strand
ATTACCCAAAGTAAAATACCTAAAGTACCTATCCAAAAGTGGGTATTGGCTAAAGATTTAGAGTACAACTTAGTACCCCACATTTTTGGTACTAACCAATAAAGCATACCAAAGGTTAACATTCCGTTCCAACCTAAAGCTCCAACGTGAACGTGAGCAGGAATCCAATCAGTATAATGGGCTATCCAACTTACGTTTTTAAGTGATAACATTGGTCCTTCAAAGGTTGCCATACCATAACAAGTAATGGCTACAACCATAAATTTAAGAACTACATCATCTCTTACCTTGTCCCAAACACCTCTTAGGGTTAATAAACCATTAAGCATACCACCCCAAGAAGGGAAAATTAACATTAAAGAGAATACTACACCTAAAGATTGTGCCCAACCAGGTAATGCTGTATATAATAAATGGTGCGGACCTGCCCATATATAAATAAAAATTAAAGACCAAAAGTGAATAATTGATAATCTATAAGAGTAAACAGGTCTGTTAGCTGCTTTAGGTACAAAGTAATACATTAAACCTAAATAAGGTGTTGTTAAGAAAAATGCTACGGCATTGTGCCCGTACCACCATTGTACCAATGCATCTTGAACACCTGCAAATATTGGGTAAGAATGCATTAATGAATAAGGTAATTCAAAAGATCTTACTATGTGTAGTACTGCAACCGTAACAAATGTAGCTATATAAAACCAAATGGCAACATACATGTGTTTTACTCTACGCTTTAATATAGTACCAAACATATTAACTCCCCAAACAACCCATAATAAAGCGATAACAATATCTTGCCACCATTCTAATTCAGCATATTCATTAGAAGTAGAATATCCTAATGGTAATGTGAAAACTGCTGTTGTAATAGCAATTTGCCACCCCCAAAAGTTAATCCAACTTAAAGTGTCAGAAAACATACGGGTTTTTAATAGCCTTTGTAAAGAGTAATAAACTCCAGTAAAAATACCATTACCTACAAAGGCAAAAATAACTGCGTTGGTGTGTAATGGTCTTATACGACCAAATGTTAACCACGCTACAATGTTCATTTCGGGAAACACCAACTCTAAAGCAGCTGTTAATCCCACCAGCATTCCGATTATTCCCCAAAAGGCAGTTGCAATCAAGAAATACTTGACAATCTTATTGTCATAATAAAACTTTTCTACTTCCATTTTTTTCTGTTTTTTGTTGTTTGTTAAGCTCATCATCATCAAATAACATTCGGTGTGCTGGACCATACGTGTCTTCAAACTGTCCGTTTTTGTTTGCCCACAAAAAAGACACTAAGAAAAAAAGTGCTAATCCAACACTTATAAATATTAAAGCAAAGACGATTTGCATAGTTTAGTTTAATTTTTGTCACAAATCTAATACAAATTATGACAATATAATGACATTTTAAAAGTGTCATTTTATATGATAAAAATCATATTTTGTTATAAGTAGTTATTAATCAATTAATTATTGTTAAGTTTGTTTTTGCTAACGTGATAATTATCACATCTTTATTGGTTTAAGAATATAACCTTCTTTTCTTAGTAATTCCAATATGCCATTCTCTCCAAATAAATGAGCAGCACCAACTGCAATGAAGCATTTACTGGTTTTTGTAAAAGAGTTAATTTTAGGTGTCCATTTTTCATTTCTATCTGTTAAAAAAATATCATTATATTTCATTAGTTCTGGCGATTGCTTTTTCATTAGTGGAATTAATTTATCAACTTTTTGCTTGGCATATAGTTTTTGAAGTTTTAAAGTTTCTTTTTTTTCTTTATCAAAATTAGTAATAGATGAAATAATGAGGTTTGCCATTTCAGTGTTAGGAATTTGTTCAAAAAAGCCAAGTTGTTCTTCCATGGTTTCAAAACCATCAATCGTTTTGTTGTTTTCGCTTGCCAATTGCATAATGTTTAAATCATAAGAGATGGCATTATCAGAAAAATAGGCTTGTGTAATGGCTTGCAAAATTAAAAAAGGTTTCATTTTACTGTATTTTTGTCGAAATTCTTTTGGAGAGGTATTTAGTTTTAAATCCATAAACTTAATTAATTGACTAAGTTGTTCTTTAGTAAAATAATCTTCAACTCTTCCGCTGTCTAATACCATTAAGTTAAAAGCTTCAATAGGATTAGGTTCTCCACCAATTTCCATTATAATTTTATCGGCTGAAATGATTTTTTGCTTGAGTTGATCCGAGAAATTGTAATATTCTGGTTCAATAAGGTGCATAGTTCCAAAAATATATGATTTTTGGTGGTTGTCTTTTTCTATTGACCAAAGTAAAGAATTGTTGTTTTTTGCTATTTCATCATCATCAGTTAGAGCTTTCTTTTCAACTACAGATGAGCAAGCTAATAAAGTAATAAATAATAAAACCGAACTAAAAATTAAATGTCGCATAATTATAAATGTTCTAATTGTACAAGATAATGAAAATTATCGTCCTCCATAATTTTGGTAGCTTTTAAACCTACTCGTTTGGCAATAGATTCAAGAGTGTCGTAATCTACATATACCCACGGAAACCAATCTGATTGATAGTTTTTGTATTCCATATTAAACTGCATTTCGCCAGGGTATTTTGAATTCAAATCAACCCAAACGCCTCCATCTTCATCTTCATAAAGGTATCTGATGTCAGAAGAGTCGGCTAAAATGATGCCGTTTGGGCTAAGTAAAGATTTAGCGTGAGTTAAAAATTCAGCCATTTTATTTAAGTGTCCAGCTAATCCTAATCCATTCATTAAAATTAAAATGGTATCAAAAGTTTGGTTTTTTAGTTCTAAAAATGGGATTTGCTGTGCATCTAATTGTTGGGATTTAATATAATCTACAGCACCTTTTGAAGTGTCGATAGAAAAAGTATCAAATCCATTATTTTTTAAGTGTTTTGAATGACAAGCAGTACCTGCACCTACTTCTAACACTCTGCCTTTACATAACTCTAAAGCTTTTTGTTCAATTTCGGGCATTAAATCGTAGGTTCTAAAAAGATATTCAACAGGTAAAACGTCATCTTCACATAAGTCAGAATGGACAATAATATTGTCTTGATGAGTTTGAGTGCTATAATCTAATATGGCTTGACCTAAAGGGTCGTTGAATTGATTTGTCATTAAATATCTAAATCGTCAATGTTCTCAAATCCGCCAAAATCATCTTCATCTCCAAACTCCGAAAAAATATCGTCAAATTCATCTCCTAACTCTAAAGAGGTGTCAGAAAAAGAGGTATCGAATTCAATTTTTCGGCTATCCTCTTCTGGGGCTATTCCAATTGAGATGTCAATACTTGGCTCGTCAATTATTTCAGAATTATTAATGTCAACCAACTCAATTAAAAAAATCCACATTTTTAAAAAATCATAAACCAAAATGAATTTTTGATTTTCAGATATGACAGTGTCTTTAATAATGGTTTCAGACATTATAGATGGTGCATCAATCCCTTCATTCATACCCATATCCATTAGAGTAATTTCCTTACCTTTATCCCAAGTATCATTACTAATGTAAAATGATGCCATTTGGTCACCTCTAAAATAAAAAGATTTAATAATTACATCAAAAAATTCTATAAAAGAGGCATCTTGATTAATTTTTATATCTCTAAAGATTTCCTCTCCACTTGTATTGTCTAATAGAACTCTAAATTTATATGTTCCCATTAATGATTTTTTTACAAAAGTAATTTAAACTATCTATATTTTAAGCTTAATTCTACAAAATTGTTCACATTTGCTTGTTTATGTTAAAAATCATATATTTTTACTTGATGAGTTAGTGAAAAAATGCTTATCTTTACGGTGTAATGCAATTGATAGACAAAAAATTAACCAAATTATACTATTCTATTGGTGAGGTAGCTGAAATGTTTGGCGTTAATACTTCATTAATTAGGTTTTGGGAAAAAGAGTTTGTTATATTAAAACCTAAAAAAAATAAAAAAGGAAATAGGTTGTTTACTGTAAAAGATGTCAGAAATTTAGAAAGAATATACGACTTAGTTAAAATTAAAGGGTTTACATTAGAGGGTGCAAAAAAAGAATTAAAGAAAAAAGGTAGGGTAAACCATAGTGTAAACAAAGAGATTTCTGATGTAAATTTGCAAGTAATGGAAAAGTTGGAGATGATAAAATTAAAATTGATAAAAATCAATTCAGAAATATAACTTTTGGAATGCTTTTTGAGCAAGTATGATAATATGAAAAAGATAAGTTTAATAGTTGTTGTGTTGGCAGGTTTATCCTTAACTTCATTAATGGTCAATAACAACACGTCTAATTTTGAAAAAAAATCACCTTTTAAAGTGATTAGGGTTAACGGCAAAATCTTATTTGTAAAAACAAATAGCGAAATGAAACGTGGTGATGTTTATGTAAACGGAACGCCACTTAAATTTGTTACTAACACAGCAAAAGCTGCAATCATTAATCCACAAAAAGGAAGGTATGTGCTTCAGGCTAATTCTAAAGGAAAAGTAAAAGTATTGCCAGCAACTTCAAATGTTACTTCAAGAGCAGGTGCTTTAATTAATCAAATAGATTTACAAAACCATTTTTCAGGTAAATATTTAATTTTAGATGAAGATGTGATTACAATTGGTTCAGAGGCATATCCAATGGATGATAAACATTTCTTTTATTTAAAATATGATTATAATGGTGAAGAAATCGCAAAAATTATTCCTCATCAAGGAAATAAAATGATTTTAAATAAAAATGAAATATTTAAAGTTGATGGACAACCAATACCCGTTGTAGAACAAGAAATGACTCTTTATTATAGAAATAACATTGATAAAAAATCGTATAAAATAAGCACATTTACTCCTGTTTTTCCTGATTTAGATGAAATGAAAATAGAAGTTAAAATGTTATTAGATGAATTAGGAGGTAATCGTTCTGATGAAGATAAAATCTCTGAAATAACGTCATATTTGAATGAGTTTTATGGCGAACCACAAAAAGAAAGTTTATATAAGTGGTTAGAAAAAGAGTTTAATATAAATGTTGAAAAAGAAATAAAATTTAAGTAAAATGAAAGCAAAAAAAGTAGTATTAGGAGGGGTAGTTTTGGTGATTGGTTTACTATCCTTAAAGCAAAAAACAACCGAAAAAAAGTTTTATGTAGCAGATAAGTATAAAGTGATTAAAGTAAACGGTAAAATCTTATTCCAAAAAACTAAAACTGAAATGCATACAGGTGATTTTTATGTGCAAGGTACACCTGTAAGTTTTGCTAATCAACAATCAAGAGCAGCAATTATTAACAAGCAAAAGGGAAGGTTTGTTTTAAAACCAGCAACAAAAGGTAAGGTTAAAATTTTACCTGCAGCTAATAATGTATCCTCAAGAGCTGGAGCATTAATCAATTTAATTGATGTGCAAAATCATTTTTCAGGCAATTACTTAGTGATTGGAAAAATGGGGTTAGAAGTAAGCGGAGAGGCGTTTACTCAAGACGAGTCTAATTTCTTTTATTTAAATT
>CAYQRJ010000197.1:0-5526 GCA_964419855.1 uncultured Crocinitomix sp. | reverse complement strand
AAATTAATTTGAGACAAAACTTTAGTGGATAGCCCGTTAAACTGCCCAAACTAATTTATTCTTAAAAAAAGAAAAGAGATTTAATCTTTAAAACTAAATCTCTTTTCAACCAAAACAAAGAACCCGATTAAGAACCGGAAAAAAGGGAAACCACTCCCTTAATATTTTAAAATGATGGACACGAAATGGTTCTAAACTTTTTAACTGGTTTTTTACAGTTTAAATAGAATCCCATTGATAATTCGTGAGAACCACCACTTGCATTAGTTAATTTAGATGTGGTTACATCATAAGAATACCCAAATTTAAAAGTCCCTGTATCTACTCCAATTAAAAGAATAAATGCATCACCTTCTCTCCACCAAGCTCCAGCAGTAAAGGCACCATATTTTATTAACATCCCCACATTTAATTGCATAAATTCTCCTTGATATGAATAAATAATGTTTGGAGACAAAGAGGTAGGTGTTGAATATTTTGATTTTCCGCCTAAAGGAATGGTTGCTCCCATGTGTCCTGTAAAACGCATTGGTAACTTAGATCCTTTATCAGATAAAATTAGTGTTTGATCTGGGGTGTTAAGGTGTTTTGCAGAAAATCCAAAATAAAAATGTTCTGAAAAACCAACTATTCCTGCACTTGCATCAAAAAAACCTTTTGTTCCCCATTTACCGTTTAGTCGTCCTCTTGGTAAATCTCCTGTTTGATAGATAAAACCACTATGAGGGTCTATTTGGTCTCCAAAAGATAATTTACTCCAATCTAAAAACTTTTGATTCCAACCTGCTTGTGCGCCCATTAACAAAGAAAATTTACGGTTAACCGCTAAATGATAAGAATATGCCAAATTAACTGCGTTCCAATTTAAAGTATTTTTTCCTGCCATATCGTTCATAAAAGAAATGGCTATTCCACCACCTATAGATTCAAAATATTGGTCGTAAGAAAAAGTATTTGTTATAAACGTACCACTTAAACTAGGCCATTGATTTCTATGGTTTAGATTGAATCTTGGACATCCATGACTACCTGCCATTGCTGGATTCAAATAGATAGGATTGGCATAAAACTGTGTAAACTCAGGGTCCTGACTATAAGCGTTATAACTTAATGTAAAGATAACAAGAGTTAATATTAATTTGAGCTTTTTCATAGTGTTTATCTTTGTGTTTTTTGTTTAGCATTTATTCTTATCCCAATATTATGAGATGCAAATCTATCATTATTTATAAAACTTGTTGTTCTATCATACTGATAAATTAATTTAAAGTTACGAAATTTTAATCCAATTGATGCAGAATAATCTCCTAAAGATGAATATGCTCCACCAACCGTTAACCAATATATTTTTGTGTTTACCCCTCCCCAAATTTCTTTAAGGTGTCCTGATTGCGTATAAGTCATAAATGGGCTCAATACCATTTTTTTATTTTTAGACTGATAATCTGAACCAATAATGGCATTAATTTTAATGTTTGAACGCTTATTTTTTCCATAAATAAACTCATTGTGGCGAGCTAAATTATCGGCATTTGCTCCAATATAAAATTTTGGTGCATTTAATACAAAACCAACACCTAAATCTTTATACCATAAATTATTTGCCGAGTGGTTAGTTCCGTCTGGTGTTCCTGTAAAAATAATTTTGGCTCTATCAACTTCATAAGTTGAATTGTAATTGACTTTTTGAGTATTTATTCTTAAAACACCCATTGTTAATTTAACAGCAGGTTCAAAAAATATTTTTCTACCTACTTGAATTTTAGGTGAGTATAAAAAGTTAACATTATAATCTTCATACTGCCCATGATTAAAGCTATTTCTATTCAACATCACTCCTATTCCGCTTTTTAGGTTTTTATTATAGGTATCAAAATTTACAAAAGATTGCTCTAAAGTATTTTCTTGTCCTAACCATTGCATTCTTTGTCTTATTTCTAGTCTTGGACTTCCTAAGCTACCTGTAAATCCACAATTACTTGATAATAAATTATTGTTTGGCGTTAATATTTCAGGGTCGTGTAAATTAATTAAGCCTATTGGGTAACCTGCCATTCTTTCAATTTTTCTGTATAATTTTTTTAATTTATAAGCCATAAACTTATGGTTACTCTTTGATTTTTTGGTTAATTTTAAATTTGATGTGTAGTTAGGATTAGATTTGTATGAGGCTATATTATTTTTGTTACCATTATTTATTTTATTAAATTCTATATCTAATAATTGATTATGATGATTTGATGTGTTATTTTTTAATGAATGCTTGAATTGATTATTTGATTGGTCATCAATTTCACTCATTTTGTTTGATAAATTATTTTTTAATTGATTTGATGAGTTATTTTTGGATAAGTACACCTCATTAGTTTTATTTAAGTTAGCTTGATTGTTTAAAGAGCTATTTGATATTAGATTAAAATGATTTACGGTTGTAGCAATATTTGATTGATTTTGGCTAACTACATGATTAAATTGATGATTGCTATTTGTTGTTAAAAGTTTATTATCAGAGTTAGTTTTATACAAATTATTTTGACCTTTTAATCTTAAAGAATAGGTGGCATCAGATTTGTTCTGAAACAAGAACAATGTTGAAAGAGAAACGAAAAGAATAATAATCATTGCAGCCCATCCCATCCATTTGCCATAAGATTTTTCTTTAATTAAGCTTTCCATCTGAGGGTATGCTATATCTTGACTTTGAATATAGGAATTATCCCAAGCCTCCACATCATTATAATGTTGGGGATTTTCGGCAATGAAATGCTCAAAGTAATCTATCTCAGATTGAGATAAATTCCCTTCTTTGTAATCGAACATCCATCTGTCAAAATCTCTTGGAATTCTCATTAATAACTTTATTTTTAGGCATGTTTGACTTCTAACACCGTCAAACCTTTTAATTGTTTTTTAATTTTATTACGTGCTCTAAATAAATAAACTTTAACTTGAGATTCTGAAATATCTAATATTTCACTAATCTCTTTGTAGTTATATCCTTCTAAATCTCTTAAAAGAATAATTGATTTTTGAATAGGGGGCAAGGTTGACAAGCAACAATCTACAATTTCTTTAATTTCAAAATCGTTAGACAGATTGCGAGCATTTTGCTTAGATTCCAACTCATACATATAAGAAATTCTATTTTTTTTATTAATAAAATTAATTAATGTGTTATGAGCAGTAGAGAATAACCAAGGTTTTGCTTTTTCAAAATCAACCTTTTTACGGTTGTTCCATAATTTCTCAAAAGCATCTTGAACAATATCACTAGAATCTGCAGGGTTTTTTAAATACTTTAAACAGTATCCATAAAGTCTTCCTGATAGTTCTTTTACAGCGATATTATACTCTTTTCTATTCAAATTTCATTTTTTATTTTGAGCAACTCTAATAGCTAAAACAATTAAACCTATCAAAAAGTTACACTTGAAAAAAAATATTTTTAAAATAATAAATTTTTTAACAATGCTAAGTTACATTTTTTTTGTGAATTTTTAACCATTATTTAATTTTTTCTTTAAATTTATACCAAATATTTAAAACTTATGGATAAAATCACACGACTTTTCGAAATACCTTATCATCAATTAAACAATTACCCATTAGATATTGCTTTTAGCGATAAGCGTAATGGAGAGTGGACAAAAGTTTCTACACAAGACTATATTAATCAAGCCAATGCAGTAAGTAGAGGTTTGTTAAAATTAGGAGTAAAACCTGGTGAAAAAATAGCCATCATTTCTGCTACAAATCGTTCTGAATGGCATATTTGCGATATAGGAATACAGCAAGTTGGTGCTATTGGTGTTCCAATTTATCCAACTATTACTGAGGAGGATTATACCTATATTTTTAATGATGCTGAGGTGAGTTATTGTATAGTATCTGATTTAGATTTATATAAAAAAGTAACTAACGTAAAAAAAGATGTACCTACTCTTAAAGATATTTTTATTTTTGATGATGAAGATGACGCTAAAAGTTGGAGAGAGTTACATGCAGATGCTGATGAAAAATTAGATATGGAGATTGAAACCATTAAAAATGGCATTGAACATGAAGATTTAGTTACTTTAATTTACACATCAGGAACAACGGGCAGACCAAAAGGGGTGATGTTAACACACAAAAATTTAATAAGTAATGTAGTTGCTAGTGCGCCTAGAATACCTGTAGTTAGTGGCGAAAAAGCTGTAAGCTTTTTACCTATTTGTCACGTTTATGAAAGAATGATTTTGTATCTTTATCAATACACTGGTATTAAAGTTTACTTTGCTGAATCTATTGATAAGGTTGGTGATAATTTAAAAGAAGTACAGCCAGAAGTTTTTACGGCTGTGCCTAGGTTGTTAGAAAAAGTTTATGATAAAATAATAGCTAAAGGTGAAGCTTTAACTGGACTAAAATATAAATTATTCTTTTGGGCAGTTAAAATAGGTAACGAATATGAGCTAGAAGGAAAATCTGGTTTTTATAATTTAAAATTAAAAATTGCCCGTAAATTAATATTTAGTAAATGGCAAGAAGCTTTAGGAGGAAACATTAAGGCTGTGCCTTGTGGTTCGGCAGCATTACAACCCCGTTTGGCACGAATTTTTATGGCTGCTGGTATTCCTGTTTTAGAAGGGTATGGACTAACCGAAACATCTCCTGTTTTAACGGTGAATTATTTAGGTAAAGGAAACTGTAAATTTGGAACAACAGGTAAAGCATTAGAAAATGTTCAACTAAAAATTGCAGATGATGGTGAAATTTTAGCTAAAGGGCCTAATGTGATGGTTGGGTACTATAAAAATCCTGAAAAAACTAAAGAAGTTTTTACTGAAGATGGTTGGTTTATGACAGGTGATATTGGTGAAATTGATGCTGATGGCTTCTTAAAAATTACTGATAGAAAAAAAGAGATGTTTAAAACCTCTGGTGGAAAATATGTAGCTCCTCAAGTCATGGAAAATAAATTTAAAGAGTCTAGGTTTATTGAGCAAATAATGGTTATAGGAGAAGGTGAAAAACATCCAGCTGCCTTAATTGTTCCAACATTTGAATTTGTTTTTGAATGGTGTAAACGTAAACACATTAACTGCGGTTCGACACCAGAAGATTTAATTAAAAACGATAAAGTAATTGAAAGAATTGCTAAAGAGGTTGATTTTTACAATAACAATTTTGGTAAAACTGAAAAAATTAAAAAGTTTGAATTAGTACCTCATCAATGGACAGTTGAAACAGGTGAATTAACTCCTACAATGAAACCTAAACGTAAGGTTATTAAAGAGAAATATAAAGATTTATTTATGAAAATTTATGGCGAATAAATAAATAATATCATTATAGAAAAGAGGCATTTTAATAAGTAAAGTGCCTCTTTTTTTATCATTATTAATTGCAGTAAGGATAGAAACGATAGCTTTTGTTGATGAATTAATATTGAGTAACGTTTTTTGCTTGGCGACTTTAGAAGCCCAACAAAAAAAAATTGCGAAAATTAATTTGAGACAAAACTTTAGTGGATAGCCCGTTTAA
>CAYQRJ010000196.1:0-5534 GCA_964419855.1 uncultured Crocinitomix sp. | reverse complement strand
TCAAACTGAATATTTACCGATTCAGAATGACCTCCAGACACAGGCACCCTAACTGCTGTTGCAGTTACATTAATTGATGGATCTAAAATCTTTTTAGTTTCGTTGGTTAACTTCATTTCTTCTTTTGTGTAACCATTATCCAAAAAATCATCACAATGTGGCAAGCAATTTTCGTGAATAGGATAAGGGTAAACCATTTCGGAAGATTCTCCTTTTAATTCTGACTCTAATTGTTTTATGGCTTTTACTCCTGTTCCGCTAATAGATTGATAAGTTGACACCACCACTCTTTTTATGTTATATAACTGATGTAAAGGCGCTAATGTTAACACCATTTGAATAGTAGAACAATTTGGATTAGCAATTATTTTATCTTCTTTTGTTAATAAATGAGCATTAATTTCTGGCACAATTAACTTTTTGGTCTTGTCCATTCGCCAAGCAGATGAATTATCAATAACGGTTGTACCAACATCAGCAAATTTTGGAGCCCATTCTAATGAAATGTTACCGCCAGCCGAAAAAATAGCAATATCTGGTTCTGCATCAACTGCCTCAGCTAAACTGACCACTTTATAGTTTTGATTTTTAAATTGAATGGTTGTTCCAACAGACTTTTCTGACGCAACCGGAATTAATTCTGTAATAGGAAAATTAAACTCATCTAGTACTTTTAACATTTCTTGCCCCACCATACCTGTAACACCAACAATTGCTAATTTCATCTTTTTTTAATTAAATTGTTCAACAAAATTAGTATATTGTAGAACTTTTAAACGCAAAATGAGATATTTTTTAATTTTTATATATTTAATAACAACCTTTATTGGTTATAATCAATGGTCTGATGACTTTACAGATGGTGATTTTACTACTAATCCTGCTTGGAGTGGTCAAACGGCTAACTTTGATATTGATATTAATAATCGTTTGCATTTGAATGCTCCTGCTGTATCTGACACTTCTTATTTGTCTATACTGTCAGATGTAATTGAAAATGCTACTTGGGAGTTTTTAGTTGATTTAGATTTTAACCCATCTGGAAGCAATTTAGCTAGGGTTTACATTTCATCAAGTCAAGCCAATTTAAAAGGGAATTTGAATGGATATTTTGTGAAAATTGGTAGTACTAATGATGAAGTGAGTTTGTTTAGACAAGACGGGACTGCTACCACAAAAATTATTGATGGAGTTGATGGTTTGGTAAGTGGCTCAACCAATAGTGTCAGAATTAAAGTAACAAGAGATGCCGTAGGTAATTGGGAACTGTTAGCAGACAACACTGGTGGTACAGCCTACATCTCACAAGGAACAGTTTTAGATAACACTTATTTCTCATCTACCTATGCAGGTGTGCATTGTAAATATACCTCAACCCGTTCCACTAAATTTCATTTTGACGATTTTGTGGTAACAGGAACGCCTTATGTTGATAATACATTGCCTTTTGTTCAAACAATTACAGCTACTTCATCTACAACTTTAGATGTATTGTTCTCTGAAGATATGCAACAAGCTTCTGTTGAAAACACTTCTAATTATTCGTTGGTTGATGGCGCTTCAAATAATTACGGAACCCCAACCACAGCCCTACAAGACGCTAGTGATTTATCATTGATTCACCTTACTTATTCCACATCATTTATTAATAATATGTCTTATTTTTTAACCACTACAAATGTGAGTGATTTAGCAGGAAACACACTTGCCAATTCTGTAGATAATTTTTATTATTTTGAACCCGATACCGCTTTACAATTTGATGTACTGATAACTGAATTTATGGCTGATTTTTCACCATCACAAGGACTGCCCGAAATGGAGTACATTGAAATTTATAATAACTCCAACAAATCTTTTGACTTAAATAATTGGACCGTTAGTGATGCTAGTTCAACGGTTACACTAGGCAATTACACTTTAACCCCAAATCAATATGTTATTTTATCCAATGCCACTAGTAGCGATTTTGGTCAGTTTAACATCTTGCAAACTTCCATTCCTTCTTTAAATAATTCAGGAGATGCTATTGTGATAAAAAATGATTTAGGCACAACCATTGACTCAATCAAATATGACCTGAGTTGGTATCACGACAGCAATAAAGATGGCGGCGGTTGGTCTATTGAACGAAAAAGATTATCTGCTCAATGCAGTGACGCTAGTAATTGGGCAGCATCACAATCATCAAACGGAGGAACACCAGGTAACCAAAACTCTATTTTTACCACACAAGCTGATACATCAGCCCCTGTACTAACTAACTATTCAATTAATAATGATACTTTAATTTTAACTTTTGACGAAAGTGTAGATGGAACAAATTTAAGTTTAATAATCACACCTAACCTTAACGTTTTGTCGTGGCAAAATGTTTCTGATTATCAAATAATGGTGGTGGTGTCGCCATTGGCAGATAATTCAATTTATGAGGCAACAATAAATAACGTCATCAATTGTTGGGGAACTTCTATCAATAATTATAAATTTATTTTTGGAAAACCAAGTCAAGTAGAAAAAGGTGATGTAATTATAAACGAAATAATGTTTAATCCATTAACAAATGGGTCAGATTATATAGAAATTGTAAATATATCAGATAAAGTATTAGATATTAATGGTTGGCAATTGGCCAATATAGATAATGATACCATTGATAATTTTAAGCAAATCACTACTCAACAACACTTGTTTTTGCCAGGTGATTACCTATTAATCACTCCCGATTCAACAGACATTATTCACGACTTTTCGGTGTATGGCGTAGGAACTTTTATTAATACCACTTTACCAACTTATCCTAATGATTCAGGCAGTGTTATTTTATTGGACAACAACAGTAACTTATTAGACTTTGTCCACTATGACGACAATTATCATTTTAAATTATTATCTACTACAGATGGAAAAGCACTTGAACGCATTTCCTTTACTGGAGAATCCAATAACCCCAACAATTGGCATACCGCCTCTGAACAAGTTGAATGGGGAACACCTGGCTATTTGAATTCTCAATACATTGATAATAAGGCAGAAGGTAACATCAGTTTAAACACTAAAATATTTTCGCCCGACAATGATGGCTATCAAGATGTAATAATTTTAAACTACGCTTTTACCTCACCTGACAATGTTATGGATGTAGAAGTTTATGACAGTGAAGGACGGTTGATAAAAAAATTAAAAGATAATTATTACCCAGGGGTTAGTGGTTTTATAACTTGGGATGGTGTAAATGATAACGACACCAAAGCTTTAACAGGAACGTATATTATGTTAATTACAGTTTTTGATTTAGATGGCAATAAAACCATTTATAAAGAGGTGGTGGTTTTAGCAAGTAAGTTGTAATTGAAAGAATAACAATATTATTTGAATTAAAAATGCTAATTTATTTTTTTAGTTCAATAATTATTGCTAATTTTATATCAAAATAATAAACAATGTTATGAAAAAAAAATACTTTTTTGGTCTTTTTGCATTAGCCTTATCTTCACTTGGTAATGCTCAGACGTTTACAGACAACTTTGACACCTATAATGTGGGTGATTTTTTAGGGGTTGCCTCCCCTACTTGGACAACTTGGAGTAACGCTCCAGGAACCACAGAGGATGTAACCATAACAAATAATGATGCGTTTAGTGGTACTAACTCCATCTATTTGTTAGCTAGTTCATCAAATGGTGGACCGCAAGATGTGGTATTACCTTTTGGAGCAGAATACAATACAGGTCAGTTTGATTTTTCAGCTTATTTTAAAGTAGATGCTAACAAAGGGGCTTACTTTAACTTTCAATCCAATGCAACCATAGGACAAGTTTGGGCATTAGATGTTCAGATGGTAGATAATGGAGATTTAGTGTTAAGTAATGGTGATGGTACATTTTTAACCACTACCTACCCTACCAATACGTGGTTTAAATTAAGCCTTAATATTGATTTAACAACAAATAATTGGGAGTTATTAATTGATAATGTTTCTCAAGGAAGTTTTGCCAATACACAAAATCAAATCGCTTCAATTGATATTTTTCCTGTAAATTCATCAAATGGTGGAAATGGACAGGCTGGTTTTTATATAGATGATGTAGTTTATAATTATGTGCCTTATGCTTTAACAAATAGAAATGGCGCTCCTATAAACATAACAGGAATTACTGGGGTTGTTGGTGTTGATAGACAACCAACAGTAACTGTAAGAAATTTAGGAACAACTGCCATCACTTCATTTGATTTAACAATAGATTACAATGGTTCACAAATTGTAGAAAATATAACGGGGGTTAATATTCCTTCATTAGGTACTTATGATGTAGCTTTTACAAATCCAATTACTTTAGTTGCAGGTAGTAACCCTGTTGTAGCAACAATTTCTAATGTAAACGGAATGGGAACTGATGATGTTTCATCAGACGATATAAAAACTGTAACCATTAATCCAGTAGTACCTGCAACAGGTAAAGTTGTTTTAGCTGAGGAAGGAACAGGAACTTGGTGTCAATGGTGTCCAAGAGGAGCTGTAATGATGGATAGAATGTCGGCTAATTACCCACAATTTTTTGCTGGAGTAGCTGTACACAATGGCGATCCTATGACATACGCTCCTTACGATCAAGGAATGGGATTTTCAAGTTTTCCAAACTCTAAAACAGATAGAGGAAGTGCTACTGACCCCTCTAACATTGAAGCTGAATTTTTACAAAGAATTACTGTAGCTCCTTCTGCATTACTAACCAATGGAGCTGTAATTGACGGTAGTATTCTTAAAGTTTCTGTTTCTGCAGAATTTGTTACTAGCATTTCTGGTGATTATAGATTAGCTTGTGTAATTACTGAAGATAGTGTAACAGGAACATCTAGTGGTTATAACCAAGCAAATGCTTATGCTGGCGGTTCAAGTGGAGTAATGGGCGGATATGAATTATTACCATCAACCGTTCCTGCTAGTCAAATGGTATATGACCACGTAGGTAGAGTAATTTTGCCAGATGTTAATGGTCAACCTAATAGTTTTCCAGCATCTGTTAACACAGGCGAAACACATGTGGTTGATTTTTATTTTAACATAGATCCTGATTGGGATATGAGTAAAATTAATATCATTAGTATGTTAATTGCTCCAAATGGAGATATTGATAATGCTGGTAAGGCAACTAAAGATGAAGCCATTACTAACGGTTTTATTCAATCAACTGTAGAAGTTGTTGCAGTAGATGAATTAAATACCTTTAGTAAGTTTGATGTATATCCTAACCCAACAAATGGTTTTACTTATGTTTATTTAGATAATTCTGAAGCAAAAAATGTATCAATGAGCATTTATGATTTGAATGGAAAACTTATTGTTAATAAAGAGTATGGAATGATTAACAACAGTGTTAAATTACCAATTAATACATCTGCTTTTAACAAAGGAGTTTATATTATTAAATTAAATGTTGACGGAACTGTTCAAACTAAAAAATTAGTTGTTGAATAAACATTAATTAATGTATTTAAAAATAGCCTCTTATTTTTTAAGGGGCTATTTTATT
>CAYQRJ010000195.1:0-5544 GCA_964419855.1 uncultured Crocinitomix sp. | reverse complement strand
AAAATTGTATCAAATTGTCAGTTCGAGTGATTTTATTTTTTTTGAATAAAAAAATAAAATTGTATCGAGAACACACTACGGAGCCCCCCCCCCAATAGCTTCAAAAAAAACAATCCGCTATGTTCTCGATATAATTTTAAAGTAAATACTATCTATTTACTTTAAAATCACTCGAACTGACGCTAGGTAAACAATAATATAGTGGTGAATTTTGCGAGTTAATTGATTATAAGATATAAACCAAAAGATAAAATAGACACAAGTAAGAAAATAACTAATTGTTTGTGAGATTTTTTTGGCTTTACTTTATCTTTATTTTTAGAAGTTTCTTTTTGATTAGGTTTAGATTGATTACTAGGGGTTGACCCTTTGTGATGCTTTTCAATCTCAGCTTTTTTTCTTCTTTCTAAAGTTTTTTGTCTTAAAATAATTAAACCAATTATTGCACATAGTGCGTAGATGAGTGCGGCTACAAAAAATATAAATATCAACGTGTCGTAAAACATTACTACTGATGTTACTGCTAACAAGGCAAAAGCAAATATATTAAAAAGAATAATTACAGCAAGAGGTTTAATTTTTTCTCCACTTTTGTAAATTTTAGGATTATCTCTTATTTGATTAAGTGCTTTTATCGCTATAAAATAAGAAACAATAATCCCTATAAATCCACCAAAAATAAATAACCAGATACTAAGTATAAAAACAATTAAAGCATTACTTGCTTTTTTATTTTCAACAGGAACAATATGTTCGTTTTGTTGCTCATTAACTGTTGTAGAATCGGTTACTACATCAATAGAGTATGGTTTATTTATTTTTAAATTATTAACATTAGTGTTATTTTTAATATGACTTGTTGACGTATTTTTTAAATGCTTATTTTTAACATTATTCGTTTTTTGGTAGTTATTGTTGAGGTGTTTTTTGTTGTTTAAAGTTTGATTTTTAACTTTTTTATGTGTTTTAATTCCAATAGGATTTTTTGTTAAATTTATCTTTTTAATGTCCTTTTTAACATTTAGTTGAGTTGTTTTTGTAGGTTGATGCTTTACATTAAAATTCCTATTCCAACTCACATAATAACCTTTTAAATATCTTCTTTTTTGAATACTACAACTGCTAGAAATTAAAAGAATTCCAATGATTAATGTAGTTAATTTTATAGCTCTTGTTTTCATAATGTTTGTTTTATTTTACATTACAAAGCTACAGCAGATGAAGTGTTTAGTAAAATTTAATTTCGCAATAGTTAATAATATTTGTGAATTTCGCAAAAAAAATTAAGAATTTGTCATCACTTTATTTAAAAAGATACCAGATACAATAGATAAAATAACAAAAGTTAAAAAGAAGTATAACCCAATTAGAGTTTGTGCGGAGGTATCAACGCCTTCATTCATATTGGTAAAAGAAAAAACAGCTAAAAAAACAGCCGACACAAATACATCAGCCATACTCCATTTGCCTAATTTGTTAATTATATTTACCGATTTTTTTGCGTAAACCGACTTTGGTGTAATTAAAGCAATTAAAGTAGAAGTTAATTTGATGAGGGGAAATATCACACTAAAAATTAGCAAAGCAAAACCAACTAAAAAATTACCCCCAGTAAATAATAACCCAATGAGTTGAAAAACAGATTTGTTTTGATATAAATAATAGGTTCTACCTTCAAATGTTTTGCTTAGTTTATCAAAAAAGCCCGAACTTAAAGTTAAGTCCTTATTAAAAGCTTCTAATTCTAAAAACGGGGTTTGTAATCCTAAATATAAAAACGAAACAGAAGCTAAAACAAAAATAATTCCCAATACCCTATATTTTTCGGTTGTGTTTTGGTAGGTAAAATAGTTAATCAATAAGTAAACAAAAACTATTAAATAGAGAAGATAACCCCATTTTAAAGCACTTTTATATTCATTATTTGCTTTGCGATTTAAAGCCCCCCAATCCGATATTTTTTCATCTTCATTTCCTAAAAAGGATAACACTTCTCCTAAATATTCTCTGGCATCAAGTAATCTGTTTTCAAAGTTTAAAACATCCGCAATTTCCTCTTTATGAGCTTTGTATTGGTTTAAAATTTTAACCTCTTTAACCGTAATGGTAAATACCAAAATTAGTAAAATAACACTGCTTGATATTAAGACCTTATAGTGTTTCATTTTATCGGTTATTTAAGTTATTTATGGTTTTTAAAAAATGAGAGGCAATAGCGTCTGAATGAATGTGCTTACCATTTTTAACCACCAATTTGCCTTTAGAAAAAGTACCTGAAATTATTGTGCTGTCAGAGGCGTAAACCAAAGTGGAAGCTAGATTTTTAATAGATGAGGATTTAATTAGAGGATGAGTAGCATCAAACATTACCGCATCAAAAGGTTGTCCTGTTTTAAAATAGGTTGTTGTACTATTATTCATGGCTTTTCTACCCGATTTTAAAGACATGTCAATAGCAAATTTCCCTGCATCACCTTGTTGATTAGAGTAAAAAGTGTTGCGTTGATGAGAAACTAACCTTTGTCCGTAATCTAAAAGTCTTAATTCCTCTAACGGATTTAAACCAATGTGACTGTCGGTTCCAATGCTCCATTTTCCGCCATAAATTTGATATTTTTTTAATGGAAAAATTCCGTCACCTAAATTGCCCTCTGTAGATGGGCAAAGCACAACATTAGCGTTAGATTTAGCCAAAGCAGAGGTTTCTTCATCAATTAAATGGGTAGCGTGAACAAAATGAAATCTATCGGTAACATCAATGTGATTTAAAAACCATTCAACAGGTCGTTGGTTAAGGTAGTTAATGCTATCTTCAATCTCTTTTAATTGTTCAGAGATGTGAATATGAAAAGGTAATGATTGATTAAAAGTTTCAGCTACTTTTATAATGTCGTTGGGTTTTACGCCACGCATAGAATGAATACCAATGGCAACATTTGAATGCTTGTAAAACTGAGTGGATTGAATAGAACTGTCTAATAGTTTTTGATAATCGTTAATGGTGTTTGAAATGAACCTTTTTTGCCCTTCTGTTGGAGGCTTACCAAAACCACCTTTTTGATAAAAAATAGGAACAAGTGTGATGCCAATTCCTGTTTTTTTTGCTGCAGAAATTAAGCGTTCTCCCATCTCCGATAAATTAGAATAATGTTTTCCATTTTTATCGTGATGAACATAATGAAATTCGGCAACATTGGTGTAGCCATGTCTTAACATTTCGGCATAAAGTTGAGTGGCAATGTTTTCTAAATCATCTGGCGAAATACTTAAAGCTAGTTGGTACATTGCCTCTCTCCACGACCAAAAATCATCTGGTGTTTGCTTGATAGAATGTACTTCAGCCAACCCCGCCATGGCATACTGAAACGCATGAGAATGGGCATTTTGAAATCCTGGAATCACATAAGCATCAAATGTGTAATCAACTTTAATACTGGTTTGACAAGTATTGTTATTAGTATTATTGTTACTACTTATGTAAGCAATATTACCCTCATCATCTACTTCAACTATAGCTGGACATACCCAACCGTTGTTTGTTAAAATACCTTTAAACTGATATGCTTTCATTAATGATTGTTATTCTTGTCCGTATTCAACTATCGAATAATATATTTCTGTTCCTTTTTCAACATTTAATGTATCGCCATCTGTAAGGGTTAAGTTTTTATTTACCGAATAAATTTTACCCACATTGGCGGCATAAACCTCATAATGTCTTAAATATTGAACATAATTTAAGTAATTAGAATGTTCAACTGTAGTGGTAGAATCATAAACCGTAAAATTATTAACCGTAAACGGCTCAGCAATATTTGAATAATAACACTCTTCTTTGTCATCATTATTTAAGGCGTTACCATCCCAATATTGGTTATAAGATATAGCAAATGCCATTTTTATACGGCGTTTATTTTCCTCTACCACCTCAGCAGTTTGAGGGGTAAGTTTTATTGACCATACATCTTTTATTTGCCAATTGGCTGTGTCGCTATAACGTTTGTAACGGTATAATTTATGAGCATCTTCTCCTTCATTATCGGTATAGGTTTCTCCTATAACTTCTTTTATTTGTAAATAATTGGTGTCGTGAACATTAACAGGGTCGTCATGTACAATACTTATCACATCATAAATTTGATAATGTCCTACATCAATAGGAAAATAATGATACCCAAAATTAATGGGCTGAGAGTTATCTTTTTTACAAGATAAAATCATTAATGCCAGTGCAGATATATAAATTAATTTGTTCATTTGTTTAGTTAACGTAAAAATAGGCGTTTTAGTTGGTCATTCTTTTTAAATTGGTGTAGTACATAATAATAAAAACTACACTAATAATTAAGGCAAATGCAGTATTTTACTTGTTTTAGGTTATTTTTTTTAATTCTCCTTCAATATATTTTTCTAGTAATTCTTTACTAGGTAAGTTTATTAAATATTGTTGAACAAATAAATTCTTATCCATATTTGCTGTCGCATATTTTACTAGTGTTTGATCTTTATCAGCAACTAATAAAATTCCAACGGGGTCGTTATCATTTTCTTCACTAATTTCTTCTTTAAAATAATTAAGATAAGTATTGAGTTGTCCTATGTCACCATAAGAAAATTTACCGATTTTAATTTCTATGATTACATGACATTTTAATATTCTGTGATAAAACAACAAATCAATAAAATAATAATTATTACCAATTAAAATTTTTTTTTGTCGTGCTTCTAAGCAAAATCCGTAACCTAATTCAATAATAAAGTTTTGTAGGTTATCTATTAATGCGGTTTCTAAATCTGTTTCTTCAATGATTTCTTTGTTATTAATATTTAAAAACTCAAATGCGTATATGTTTTTTATAATATCAATAGGATTTTGAGGTTTGGTTTTTAGTTGAGTTAATTCTGATAGTTTTTCAGGTTTTGTAGACAATCCACTGCGTTCATAATATAAACTTGATATTTGTCTTTTTAATTCTCTAACACTCCAAGTTCCTTTTATACATTCTATTTCATAAAAAGTTCTTTTTAAATCATCAGATATTTTAATTAGTTCTACTAAATGCGTATAGGATAGTTTATTAATTATAGTTATAGGAGATACTTTTGATAAAGTTTTAGTTTTTAATTCTTGGGGCAATGACCCAAAAATTGATTTAGGTAATATTTTATTATATTCTTGGGTCAGTGCCCCAAGAATATGAGGATAACAATTGTAAAATTGCCTACATCTAGAAAGCTCAGGAGCTGTAAGACCTTTTATATTTAAGTTATCAGCTAAGTTCTTGATTAAATTTTTTCCGTATTGAGCTCTATCTTTACCTTTTTGTTCAAACTCTATAATGTAAAAACCAATTAACCAATTTCGGATAGTTAAATTCCTATTAATGGTATTAATACTTAAATTCTGTAAATGAGAATGGGTTGTAAGTATAATATTTATAAGGTCATCAAAATTTTTCATTAGTTTTTACAAGAATTTCTTTTAGTTAGTCATTCTTTTTAAATTGGTGTAGTACATAATAATAAAAACTACACTAATAATTA
>CAYQRJ010000194.1:0-5546 GCA_964419855.1 uncultured Crocinitomix sp. | reverse complement strand
AGAACATAGCGGGTTGGTGACTCCGTAGCCTGTTCTCGATACAATTTTATTTTTTATCCAAAAAATAAAATCACTCGAACTGACTAATTGGTACAGTTTTATTTTTTGTTTATTCGTAATGCTCTACCCCTGATTGGAGTGACATCCTTTTGATAAAGGGTTTTAGAAAATGTTAGCAGTTTAAAGCGACCTAAGAAGCTTTAAAATGTGTTACATTTTGTTAACCGTTTGAAAAAGATATAGCGGAAAGCAGGAAATAGGTTCTGATAATTTTTAATAAGAAAATTGTAATTGTTGATAAATCATTGGGCTTAAATTTAAAATAATTTAATCTTTTTTCGCATCTTTGAAAAAATGAAATTTTATAATGACAATTTACCCAATTAATACTGGTAATTTTAAACTTGATGGTGGGGCTATGTTTGGCGTAGTTCCTAAAACATTGTGGCAAAGAACTAATCCGGCTGATGAAAATAATATGTGTTCGTGGAGTATGCGTTGTATGCTGATTGAAGACGGTAAACGTTTAATGCTGGTGGATACGGGGATTGGTGATAAGCAGTCGGAAAAGTTTTTTAGTTATTACTATATGTTTGGTGATGATAGTTTAAAAAAATCTATTGAAGCGCTTGGGTTTGGTTTAGATGATATTACTGATGTGTTTTTAACTCACTTGCATTTTGACCATTGTGGTGGGGCAATTATAAGAGATGGAGATAAAGGGTTTAAGCCTTTTTTTAAAAATGCTACTTATTGGAGTAATGAAAAACATTGGAAGTGGGCTACGGAGCCAAATGCTAGAGAAAAAGCGTCTTTTTTAAAAGAAAATATTTTGCCTATTCAAGAAAGTGGGCAGTTAAAATTTATTGATAGAACAGCCAATTTTACAACCAATGTGTTTAATAACATTGATGTGCTTTTTGTTGATGGACATACCGATAGTCAAATGATTCCGCATATTAAATATAAGGGTAACACCATTGTGTTTATGGCTGATTTATTGCCAAGTACAGGGCATATTCCTTTACCTTATGTGATGGGGTACGATACTAGACCGCTTTTAACCCTTAATGAAAAAGAAAAATTTTTAAATAAAGCGGTTGAAGAAAATTACATTTTATTTTTAGAACACGATTACTATAATGAGTGTTGTACACTTAAAATGACTGAAAAAGGGGTGAGATTGAATGAAACCTTTAAATTTTCTGACATTATATAATAAAAACCAATATATTATGAATAAATATTTTATTGAAATTCTTAAAAATAGAACTTTGCTAACCATTCCTAGCTTTGGTGCGTTAACTGTGGCTAATCGTAAAACAGGTAAAATTGTATTTAACCCCAATTTAACTTTTGATGACAATGTGTTGTCTGATTATATTGCAGATAAGGAAGGGATTGATAAAGTGGAGGCAAAAAATACCATTGCTAAATTTGTTAGAGAAATTGAAGCCATTTTAGATAAAGGCGAAACTTACGATATTTTTGAATTTGGTAAATTTTATAAAAATGATAAAGGTGAGGTTGTTTTTGAATCAACTATTTCGAGTATTGAAAAAGATGTAGAAGTTAAAAAAGAAGAGGGTGGAGATGAAAAAGTTGTTTCTGAAGATGATTCATCTGAAACTAAAAAAGAAAACGTTTATATTCCACCTGTTTCTAAATCTGTTGATGAGGTTAAAAATGAGGAGAAAATAGCTACGTCATCCTCTTTAGATGATTTAAAAAATAAGTTTAAAAAAACAGAAAAGTCAGCAACAAAAGAAGTGAAAGAGGTTAAAGAAAAAGCTGATAAATCTGTAAGTTCTTCTATTGATGACATCAAAAATAAATACAAAAAAACCGAAAAGAAAGTTGTAGATGAGGTAAAAGACACCAAAAAAGAAGTGGTTGCTGCTGTTTCTTCATCTAAAGACGACATTAAAAATAAGTTTAAAAAGTCTAATAAAACAACCGAAAAACCTAAAAAAGAGAAAAAAGTAAAGGAAAAAGGAGAGAAAAAGAAAAGAAGAGTATTGCCTTTAATTTTATTATTGCTTTTACTTGTTGGAATTGGTGTAGGAGGATATTTTTATCAAGATAAAATTAAAACGCTTTTAGGTTTAAATAAAACTGAACAAACCAATGAAGGAGAGGAGTCTGATAAAATAGTTGCTGATGGTAATGAAAATCATAATGCTAATGCAGAAGAGGATGAAACCGATAGCGAATTAGGTAATGGTGGGGAAACTGTTGATGACAACTCTGCCAATGAGGAGACCGACAATAATGGGGAGAATTTGAATGATGAAAATTCGGAAAACACTACTGATGAAGTGGCAGAGGAAGAAGTGACAGAAGAAACAGTTGAAGAAGTTAAACCTGAACCTGTTGTTAATTCGTCTGTTAATGGCAATTATCATATTATTGGAGGGGCTTTTGGTGAGGAAAGTAATGCGACTAAATTTGCTGAAAAAACAGGTGGAAAAGTGCTTGGTAAATTCAATGGATTGTATCAAGTGGCCATTAAATCTTTTGACACTCGCTCTGATGCCAGTTCAGGATTAAAACAGTTGTCATCTGAATATCCATCTGCTTGGATTTTGAAATATCCTAAATAACAATTAATGGATTTTAAACAATTAGGGCTTAATAAGCACATTTTAAAAGCCATTGTAGAGCAAAATTATAACCAACCAACAGAGGTGCAGGCTCAAACTATTCCTTTGGTTTTAGATAAAAATGATTTAATTGTTAAAGCGCAAACTGGAACAGGAAAAACGGCTGCTTTTGCTTTGCCCATTACTCAAATGTTGTTTGATAAACAAGAGGCGGGTAAAAAAGGGAAAAGAATTAGGGCTTTGGTGATTACTCCTACAAGAGAGTTGGCACAGCAAGTATATGATAACTTTATTAATTACACCAAATATTCAAAACTTAAAACTGCGGTTGTAGTTGGTGGTTTATCTATAGATGAACAACAAAAAATAATTAATAAAGGCATTGATATTTTAATTGCTACTCCTGGAAGGTTATTGGATTTGCATAAGCAACAAATTGTTAACCTTTCTAAAATAGAAACCCTTGTTATAGATGAGGCTGACTTAATGTTAGATATGGGTTTTATTGATGAAGTGGTTAAAATTAACAACCTTTGTCCGTTAAAAAAGCAGACCCTGTTGTTTTCGGCTACTATTTCAAGCAAGGTGGTGGAGTTGTCTCGGTCTATACTCAAAAATCCTACTGAAATTAGTATCTCTACTACTGTATTGTCGCAATCTATTGAGCAGAGTTTGCTGTATGTACCCATCAAAGAAAAAAATAGTTTGTTACTACATTTGTTGCAAGTTGATTTAAAATCAATTATTGATAAAAATAAAGGTAATATCCTTATTTTTAGACGTACAAAATACGGCGTTGAAAAACTTGAAAAATTATTAGTAGATAATGGGTATTTGGTTGAAACCATTCACGGAAATAAAACCCAGTTGGCACGGCAAGATGCTTTAAAAAGGTTTAAAACACATCAGTCAAATATTTTAATTGCTACTGACATTGCCGCCAGAGGTATTGATATTGATAACATTGATGTTGTCATTAATTTTGATTTCCCCAAAATTCCCGAAACTTACGTTCACAGGATAGGAAGAACGGGCAGAGCAGGCGAAACAGGAAAAGCTATTTCTTTTTGCTGTGCAGAGGAGAAAGAAGCCCTTAAACAAACACAGCAATTTTTAAAAGAGGTTATTCCTGTAAACGCACATCATCCCTTTGTGTTGCCAGCAGATGCAAAACCACAAATTCACCGCAAAAAAAGCGGAAGTAAATACCGTAAAGGTAGAAAATCGGCGGCATCAAAAAAGAAAAAAAAGAGGTGGTATTGATGGTTTTAATTCAATCCCGTCCTAAATTTGTAATTTACAATGTCTTAATTAAATAACAATAATATAGTGGTGAATTTTGCGGGATAAAATAACAAACTATATTCTTAACCTAACCATAATTATATTAATTTTGCAATACAAAATAAAAAGCTATGTCACAATTGGTAATAGGAAACAAAACATTTGCATCACGTTTGTTTACCGGAACAGGAAAATTTAAGTCGTCAGAGGTGATGGAAAAAGCCTTGTTAGCCTCAGGTTCAGAGTTGGTTACAATGGCATTAAAAAGGGTAGAGGTGACTAATCAAAATGACGATATATTAACGCACCTTAACCATTCACAATTTAACTTATTACCTAATACAAGTGGTGTAAGAACATCAAAAGAAGCCATTTTAGCGGCAGAATTAGCACGTGAAGCCTTAGAAACCAATTTTATTAAACTTGAAATCCACCCCGACCCTAAATACCTTATGCCAGATGCCGTTGAAACCCTCAAGGCAACAGAAGAATTAGTAAAAAAAGGGTTTATTGTTTTACCTTACATTCACGCCGACCCAGTACTGTGTAAACGTTTAGAGGAAGTAGGAACACACGCCGTAATGCCCTTAGGCTCGCCAATTGGAAGTAACAAAGGTTTAAAAACAGACGATTTTTTAAAAATCATTATCGACCAAGCCAAAGTACCTGTTGTGGTAGATGCTGGCATAGGCGCACCATCTCACGCCGCCTACGCTATGGAATTAGGTGCAGATGCTGTTTTAGTCAATACCGCCATAGCTGTGTCAGACCACCCAATAGAAATGGCAAAAGCATTCAAATTAGCAGTGCAAGCGGGCAGAATGGCTTATGAATCAAAGTTAGGAGCAATATCCAACCAAGCACAAGCCAGTAGCCCATTAACTAACTTTTTAGGGTGACTTGTGTAACTATTTTAAAAATAATTATTATATTGTAAACAAAAACTTAAACTATTATGAAAAAATTAGCTTTAACCCTTGTCGTTATTTTTAGTCTAACAACCATTTCCTTTGCACAAAAACAATGTAAGGTTATAGATTTTGAAAAAAAGTTTAATAGTACTTTTACTATTGTCAACTCCAATCAATCTCATTCAAGTATTTATGTTAAAGGAGAAACCGCTAATCAATTATTATATGTGTTGTTAAAAAACAAAAAAAGAGTTAATGGATATACCCATAAAATAAATAACATACATATCCCTCAAATACAACAAGCAGTCTCATTTAAAATTATTGAAGGTGTTCACAGCTATAACGAAAACGGAAATTTTTATTTTCATTACTACGACAATAAAGTAACAGAATTAAAGTATAAATCATCTTTAAAATCCAACCAAAAAACAGGAATAATTGTTTATGTAAAAGTTAACGGATCAAAAGTAGTATCTAAACAAAATTTACAGTACATTATTGATTATTTTAAAAGTTTAATTTAATGAGGGCGTTTATACGGGCTTTCCGTTAAAGTTTATTGTTTTTCAATAAGTTTTTAAAATTTTCAAAAGGCGCTCCACCTGTCGCACTTTTTCAAATAAAAAAACTAAATTTCAAAACAACAAAGCTACCACTTCAATCCCTAACGCAAAAAATAAGCATTTTAATTATAACCGCAAAAATTCATGGAATTAGCTTTGTTTAGATGTGAAATTTTAAAATC
>CAYQRJ010000193.1:0-5546 GCA_964419855.1 uncultured Crocinitomix sp. | reverse complement strand
TTGTAAACCTTGCAGGTTACGTGGTTTGTGGGGTAAACCTACAAGGTTGTGGGGGCAGGCGATTCCGTTTCCATTTATTGTCGTTCGTTATACTCTCACTCCAAAAATGCAAACATCCCCGAAAGTTGTTCGGGGCAGGCGATTCTGTTTTCATTTATTGTCGTTCGTTATACTCTCACTCCAAAAATGCAAACATCATCAATTTGTTCGTAGTTGGCTTTCCATTTAAAAAAGAACTCTTTTAATTGGGTATGTTGCTCAATCATTGTTAGATGTTGTAAATCAACTAATAGTTGACGTAAAGTTTTAGTTTTCATTTTTCTGCCATCTTCACCTCCAAATTGGTCATAATATCCGTCAGAGGAAATATAAATGGTATCACCTTTTAATAATTGAATTTGATGATTGGTAAAAGGATTAGATTTATCATATTTTCCAACAGGTTGTCTGTCGGCTTTAATTTCTAAAATGTGATATTTGTCAAATTCATAAATTTTTGTTTTAGAATTTCCTTTTACAAATGTTTGAGTAGATTCAATAAATGAATTTTGTCTAATTATCCATAATGGATTATAAGCACCAGCCCATTCAAGTGTAAGGTCTTTTTTGTTGAGGTAACAAAAAGAGGTATCCATACCATCTCTAATATTTCTACCACTTTTTTCAAATCGGCTAATTAAGCTTTGTTTAGCAAAATCTAAAATGTCAGAAGGATGATTGAGGTCTTGTTCAATTACAGCTTCATGAAGTGTGTCGTAGCAAATCATACTTACCATAGCGCCTGGCACACCATGTCCAGTACAATCAGAGGCAGAAAAATAGACTTGATTATCGTTGTCTTTGGTTTCTAAATAATAAAAATCTCCACTAACAATATCTTTAGGTAAAAACAAAACAAATGCTTCATTTAACACTTCAAAAATATAATCAAAAGGAGGTAAAATAGCGTTTTGTACCCTTTGTGCATAAGTAATTGATGCGGTTACCTCAGTGCTTTTATGTTCAATAATATCTTTTTGTTCAGATATTTCATTTAAAGATAGTTGCAATTTTTTTTCGGCTAGACGTCTTAATTTAATTTGTTTTTTAAGTCGTCTGTTCCAATAAATAAAGCTAGCAAAAATTAATAAAGCAATACTTAATGCGACACCTGCTATTGTCCATATTTTTTTCATGTCAACCCCGTGTTCATATTTAACAGATGTCCAGTTTTGAATGATTTTATTTTTGTCTTTTTGGGTAATGTCTTTTAAACTTTTTTGAATAATAGAAAGTAACATTTTATTTCCTTTTGCCACTCCCATTTTAATTTGATTTTTAGGTAAATCGGCAGGGGAGGCAATTTTAAGATTTTCATATCCGTTATAGTTTAAATAATGGCTTATAACTGCAAGATTTTCAATTGTAGCATCAGCCTCACCAGTTGACACAGCCATTAAACAATCATCCATTCCGTTTTTATAAATAAATTTTGCCCCTATGTTTTGAGATTTTACCAAGTCTGTACTGTAAAAATCTTTTGGCATAGCAATAGTTTTATCTTTTAAGTCAGATAATCCACCAATAAAGACGCTATTTTTTTTAGTTACAATGACATAAGGATAAGTTGCATAAGGTTGAGTAAAGTTTAAATATTCATCACGTTTAGCATTTTCACCTAAAGCAGGAATCAGCAAAACCTTTCCATTTTTTATAAGTTCCAAAGATTCTGACCATGATTTTATATTAGGATAAGGTTTAAAAGTAAGACCTGTTTGATTTGAAATTAAGTTTAAGTAATCTAAGGCAATGCCCTTATACATTCCATTTTCATCAACAAAACTAATGGGTTGCCAATCTACATCATAACTAAATAACACCTCAGGGTGTGTTGCTATCCAATCTTTTTCAGCTGAAGTTAAGTGTAGCTGATTTTGACTTAAACCAACACAACTCATAAAAATAAATACTATGGCTATTCCTTTATTAATCATATAACTTTTGCTAAGGTAATATTTTTTTTAAATCAAACTGTAACATTTTTAAACTTCAGTGCGTCATACAATCAAACCAACCAATTGGTATTAAATATTAATAAGAATTAAAACTAAATAAAATGAAAACAATACTTTTAACATTAACAGCATTTTTAACACTTAATTTAAGTGCTCAAACAGAGGTTGAAGGAGAAAAAACATCTAAAGACACTACAAGATTTATAATAGGAAACACTGAATTTATAATTATTAAAAATGACTCTGGAGAATCGGATACTATTAGAGTTGAAGATGGAGAGGAAGATGGTGATTCTTCATGGGAATATTATAAGAAAAAGAAATATGACAGTTTTGGACATTGGAGTGGACTTGAATTTGGAGTAAACACCATGTTAAATTCGGCTGGTGGTACCTCTTTTAGTAAAAAATTTTTAGAAATTGACCCATCACAATCTTGGAATTTTGCCATTAATTTTGCAGAGGTTGAAATCCCTTTTAAAACACCTCACGTAGGACTTGTGTCGGGGTTGGGCTTTGAACACTCAAGATATGGATTTAAAGATGATTATTTATTAAGGGCTTCTAATGATTCTACATGGGCAATTTTAGATACAACTCAAACTTATTTTAAAAACCAATTGCGAACATGGAGTTTTAATATTCCTGTTTTGTTAGAGTTTAACACCTCTAAATATGAAGACAATAATGTGTATTTTAATTTTGGTGTAATTGGAGGAGTTCATTTTGGAACAAAAACATTTAGAAAATATGAAATTAATGGAGGTGTGCAAAAGGACAAATTTAAAGGAAGTTATTATGTTAATCCGTTTAAAGTGATGGCAACTGCTAGAGTAGGATACAAAAAAGTAGGTGTGTTTGTTAATTACAATTTACTTCCGCTTTTCACACCAGGAGCTACTCAAACGGCTTATCCTTTAACTTTTGGAATAAGATTAGGTTAACTGTTAAAAGACTACTATTTCAACATAAATAAGCGAAAAAGAAAGTAGAATAGTAGTTTTTTCATAGGGTTAAATCCTCAACCAATCCATTGGTTGGGGATTTTTATTCACCACAATATTCAACCACATTCCGTTCCGTTTCGTATAAAACAACTTTTAATTCAAGGTTATTATTAAGTTTCTGTTTAATTAAATTCCAAATTACAACCACAATATTTTCGGCAGTTGGAATAAGATTTTTAAATTCAACTGTGTCTTCATTTAAGTTTTTGTGATCAAAGCGGTCTTCAATTTCTGTTTTAATAATATCTTTTAAAATTTTAATATCAATTACATAACCAGTGTCTTTATCAATTTCGCCTTTCACCCACACTTCAAGATTGTAATTGTGACCATGAAAAGACGGGTTGTTACATTTGCCAAAAATCTCTTGGTTTTTTTTAAAGGACCAATTAGGATTGTATAACCTATGAGCGGCATTAAAATGAGCTTTTCTGCAAACACTAACTTTCATCATTATTTTTTTTGTAAAACTAATCTTTTTTTAAATGACTTTTTATTTTTAGCATAAGTTTTATAAAAAAAATTCTATAAATTCATTTTTTTTCTTTACTTTGCAAAAGTATTTATCAAGTTATAGCACGTTAAATAAACTCAAAATATGAAAACAATAAATTTATTATTAGGATTGATGATTGGATTTTTAATTTTTTCTTGTGGTGATAATAACATTGAAAAAGAAGAAAATTCGGAAGAAAATGCAGACATTGAAGTGATTGGAGAATCAGATATGAATCAAATTTCATTATCGGATTATGGTTTAAATATGACATTAATGTTGCCTGAGGTAGCCTCATCAACTGGTAATTCTATTGAGCCGTCTATTACCCATGAAGATGGAGATTATTTTTGGTTTTTAGATATAGGTAATCATTTTCATCTAGTAATTGAAGATTTTGGAAAAGAAACCGATAAAGTGGCTGAAAAGAAAAAAGAATTAGAAGGGTTAAAAGATATTTTTATTATTGAATACATTATTGATGAACCCAATCTAATTATGTATAAACGCTCATTACATGAAGGACAAGGCGGTAAACCTTCTTATCATTGCTATGGCGAAACTACAGTAGGTGGTTATACATTTGTATTACACTCAGCAGATGAAGGTGGATTAAAACCTGTGATTAACGATATGGTTACTACCATTCGCTCTGCAAAAGAGATTAATTCTGAGTCATAAGTAGCACTTATTGACTTTGATAGTGTTAGATGAAAACAATTATATTAAGGTTATAAATGGGTTTTCAAAAACACATTGGAAACCTTTACTTGATTTAATTCCTGAGATAGAAAAAGAAACTTCTTTTTGTGAAATCATAATACGTTTTATACAAATTATTGATGAGTTACCCATTGTAATTGTTTTTAATTGGATGGAATGGAAAGAAGGGTGGGAAATGATAAAAAATAAAAATTTTGATTTTGACACTATTGATATACCAACAAAGTGTAAAATTATTACTGGAATTGTTAGGAGTGATAGATTTAATGGAGGAGCATTGGAGTTAGCATTTGAATCTGGTTTAATTTACAATATCCTTAAGTCCATTGAAAAACAATTAAATTAAAACCCAAAAACCACCAATATTTGTAAATTAGCGGTTGCATTGTAAAAGCGCATCATAAATGAAACATATTCTTATAAAAAACATCAAAGGATTGGCTGGGGTTTTAGAAAACAATACTTCTCCGTTAAGAGGTAAGGAGTTATCAGTACTAAATACCATTGATAATGCTTATTTAGCCATTGAAAATGGGTTAATTGTTGATTATGGAACAATGGAAAACCTCCAAGGTGTTTCCGATTGGAGTAATTTAAAGGTAATTGATGCTCAAGACAAATTTGTGTTACCTGCATTTTGCGATTCGCATACTCATTTGGTATTTGCCAAAACACGTGAAGAGGAATTTGTTGATAGAATTAAAGGGTTGAGTTATGAGGAGATTGGCAAAAAAGGTGGAGGAATTTTAAACTCGGCAAAAAAATTGGCTAAAATGTCTGAGGATGATTTGTTTGAATCTGCATTAAAGCGATTAGAATTGATTAAAAGTTACGGTACAGGAGCGGTTGAAATTAAAAGTGGTTACGGTTTATCGGTAGAGGCTGAATTAAAAATGTTGCGCGTCATAAAACGTCTTAAAAAAGAGTCTGATTTAACCATTAAGGCTACATTTTTAGGAGCACATGCTTTTCCACCCAATTATAAACACAAAAAAGAGGCTTATGTTGATTTAATTATTAACGAAATGTTGCCAAAAGTTAAAGATGAAAACCTTGCAGATTATATAGATGTATTTTGCGAACGCAATTATTTTACACCAGAACAATTAGACTTAATTTTAGAACATGGTATAAAAGCCGGACTTAAACCTAAAATTCATGTCAATCAATTTTCTATTTTGGGTGGGGTTGAAATTGGTATTAAACATGGAGCAGTGTCGGTTGATCATTTAGAGGAGTTTGATGATAATGATGCCAATGCGCTTAAAAACAGTAACACCATTGCAACGGCTTTACCCTCTTGTTCTTTCTTTTTAAATATTCCTT
>CAYQRJ010000192.1:0-5613 GCA_964419855.1 uncultured Crocinitomix sp. | reverse complement strand
AAAAAAAATGAGCTTTTTTATATTTAACATAAGATTATTTTTACATTTGCTTTTTATTATAAATACAAAAATCAATATTCAATGAAAAATACTGCGTTAAATGATACTCATATAGCACTTGGTGCTAAAATGGTTTCTTTTGCTGGATATAATATGCCAGTACAATATGAGGGGGTAACTGTAGAACACGAAACTGTAAGACAAGGAGTGGGGGTTTTTGATGTGTCTCACATGGGAGAGTTTTTAATTACAGGACCAAATGCTTTAAATTTAATTCAAAAAGTAACATCTAATGATGCTACAAAATTGTATGATGGTAGGGCTCAATACAGTTGTTTACCAAATGATAATTTAGGTATAGTTGATGACTTAATTGTATATAAAATAGCTGATGAAAAGTATTTGTTAGTTGTTAACGCATCTAACATTGAAAAAGATTGGAATTGGATTTCAAAACACAACACCATGGGGGCAGAAATGAGAAATCTATCAGAGGATTATTCTTTGTTAGCTATTCAAGGACCAAAGGCAGTAGAAGCCATGCAATCTTTAACACCTATTGATTTATCTAATATTAAATTTTATCATTTTGAAGTAGGGGAGTTTGCAGGAATAGAAAATGTAATTATTTCAGCCACAGGATATACTGGTTCTGGTGGTTTTGAAATTTACTGTAAAAATGATGAAGTAAAACAAGTATGGGATAAAGTATTTGAAGCTGGTAAAGATTTTGGAATAAAACCAATAGGTTTAGCTGCAAGAGATACATTAAGACTTGAAATGGGGTATTGCCTTTACGGTAATGATATTAATGACACCACGTCTCCTTTAGAAGCTGGTTTAGGTTGGGTAACTAAATTTACTAAAGATTTTATAGGTTCTGATAAATTAAAAATTCAAAAAGAAGAAGGTGTAAAACGTAAATTAGTTGGTTTTGAATTAATTGACAGAGGAATACCACGTCATGATTATCCAATTGTTGATGTAAATGGAAATAAAATTGGAATTGTAACATCTGGAACTATGGCTCCATCATTAAAAAAAGCCATTGGTTTAGGCTATGTTCCAACTGAATTTTCAAAAGAAGGTTCTGAAATATACATTCAAGTTAGAAAAAAACAATTAAAAGCTAAAGTGGTTAAACCACCTTTTTATAAAGGATAATCAGATGAAAATTATTATTACAGGTGGTGGTGCTGTTGGCTATCATCTTGCTAAAATGTTGTCTAGCGAATTGCAAGACATTTATTTAATAGATCAAAGTCAAGAACGTTTAGATTATATTCAATCTCACATTGATGTTTTTGCCATTAAAGGAGATGCTAAATCTATTTCAATTTTAAAAGAAGCCAAAGTAGAGTCTTGCGACTTACTTATTGCAGTTACATCATCAGAAGAAACCAACTTATTAGTATCTATTTTAGCCAAAAAATTTGGTGCTAAACGTGCCATTGCTAGAATTAATAATTTAGAATTAATTGAGGAACGAAATCAAAAATTGTTTAGAGATTTAGGAATTGATAATTTAATTTCTCCAGTAAAATTAGCCGCTGAGGAAATTTTACGCTTATTAAAACGCTCTGCCTTTACTGATGATTGTGAATTTGAAGGAGGATTGTTACGCGTGTTTGGTATTCCTGTTGGCAGTAAATCACCTTTGGTAGATAGAACAATAAGAGAATCGGCTTACTTGAATGAAAAACTTACTTTTAAACCTATAGCCCTTCACCGAAAAGAAGATACCATTATAGTAAATGGAGAAACCATCATTAAAGAAAATGATATACTCTATTTTGTGTCTGATCCTCAATCTATTGATATTATAATGGACATTTGCAATCAAAAATGCTACGACATAAAAGATATAATGATTTTAGGAGGAAGTAGCATTGCTGAAGCAGCTGCAGAAATTCTTGAAAATGAATATAGGGTTATTTTGGTTGAAAAAAATAAAGAAAGATGCGAATATTTAGCAGGGAAGTTAAAAAAATCATTAATAATTAATATTGACGGTAGAGATGTAACAGCCTTAGAAGAAGAAGGTTTAGCAGATATGGATGCTTTTATAGCAGTAACAGGGGATTCTGAAACCAACATTATGTCATCTTTAGTGGCTAAAAATCATGATGTCAAAAAAACCATTGCTAGAGTAGAAAATATTGATTATATTCACTTATCTCAAAACATTGGAATTGATACCCTAATCAATAAAAAAATTATAGCCGCTACCAATATGTTTAAATTTGTGCGTAAAGGTGAAATAAGTGCCATAGCAAGTTTACATGGTGTTGATGCTGAAATTATCGAATTTAGTGTAAAATCTGGTTCTAAAGTTACTAAAAAACCTATTAGAGAGTTAAAATTTCCAAAATCAGCTAATATAGCAGGTGTAATAAGAGATAATGTAGGGTTTATTCCTTTTGGAGATTTTCAATTGCAAGAGGGAGATAAAGCCGTTGTGTTTTCATTAACAGAATCTATAAATAAAATAGAAAATTATTTTTCTTAGTCGTTTGTTATGCCTAAAAAACTAATCAATTCAAAGGTAATTATTAATGTAATAGGGGGGTTACTCTTAATCATGGGGGTATTGATGTTAACCTCAATTGGTTTTTCAATCTATTACAAGGAGGATTTGACCCCCATTTTATTATCATCTGCCATAACGTTAGGAATTGGAGTCGCACTTAAAATTCTTACTAAAAACAGTAAAGATGCTGAAATAAAAAAAAGAGACGGATACCTAATTGTAACACTGAGTTGGTTATCAATGGCTATTTTTGCAACTCTTCCTTATTTAATTAGTGGTTCTATTCCTAGTTTAGCCAATGCTTTTTTTGAATCTCTATCTGGCTTAACAACAACAGGCGCATCAATTTTAGACAATATTGAAGAGTTACCAAAAGGTATATTATTTTGGCGCAGTATGACACAGTGGTTAGGTGGAATGGGAATTATTGTGCTAACCATAGCCATTTTACCCATGTTAGGCATTGGAGGAATGGAATTGTTTGTAGCAGAAGCGCCTGGTCCAACTAAAGATAAAATTCACCCACGAATTAAAGAAACGGCTAAGCGGTTGTGGATAATTTATTTAGCATTAACCATAGGTGAAACCATTATGTTAATGTTGGCTGGAATGAGTTTTTATGACGCCATTAATCATTCTTTAACAACCAATTCAACAGGTGGATTTTCAACAAAACAAGATAGTGTAGCTTATTTTAATTCACCTGTTATTGAAACCATAATTATATTTTTCATGTTTTTTGCAGGTACAAATTTCACTTTATTGTATTTTGCTTTAAAAGGAAAGTTTAAAAATATTTTTAAAAATGATGAGTTTAAATGGTATTTATTTGCTGTTATTGGATTGATACTGGTTGTGACGCCCATTGTGTATTATAATAATATTTCGGGATATAGTTTTGGGCGTTCTTTTAGAGCTGTGTCTTTTCAAGTAGTTAGTATCATTACTACCACAGGGTATGCTAGTGGAGATTTTACCACCTGGGGACCTTTAGCTGAATTTGTTTTCTTTTTATTGTTATTTTCAGGAGCGTCAGCAGGTTCAACATCTGGGGGAATTAAAATTGTAAGAATTGTATTGCTGATGAAAAATGGATTTTTAGAATTTAAACGCAGATTACATCCCAATGCTGTTATTCCTGTTCACTTAAATAAAGAACCCGTATCTAACACCATTATTTATAACTTGCTAGCATTCATTTTTTTATACCTATTTATTTTTACTGTTGGTTCAATATTAATGACCGCTTTTGGTGTTGATTTATTAGAATCATTATCAACTGTTGCCACATCTCTAGGTAATGTTGGTCCGGGTATTGGAGCTTATGGCCCTAGCCATTCTTTTTCCGCTTTACCTGACTCAGCTAAATGGCTTTTGTCTTTTTTAATGCTATTCGGTCGGTTAGAATTATTTACAGTTGCCTTAATTTTAACCCCATATTTTTGGAAAAGAAACTAGTTGGGGATTGGTCTTGGATTTGCTACTTATCCTTATGTTTACCCTTTTTGTTATTGTTAAAACATTTATGTTTTATACCAGCATAATTTTTATTTTAAAATCTATATTGTAACATTTCTCATCTTTAAATCGTTTATTATAATATTATTAATCAATGTATTATGATAAAACGAACGTTACATTTTGGAAACCCTGTTTATTTGAGTTTTAAAAACGAACAACTTATTGTAAATTATCCATCAACTAGTTTTGAATCCATACCGTTAGCTAAAAGGTTAAAAACTGAAGCTAAAAGTACAACAAGACAAATCGCAATTGAAGATATTGGAGTTATTGTTTTAGAAAATAGCCAAGTAACTATAACTACTGCACTTTTAGAAAAATTAACCAATAATAATGTTGCTGTAATAACCTGCAATAGCAAGCATATGCCAATTGGCATACTACAACCTTTAGAAGGACATAGTGAACAAAGTGAAAGATTCAAGATTCAGGTTAATGCAAGTTTACCCTTAAAAAAGAATTTATGGCAACAAACTGTTCAAGCAAAAATTAAAAATCAGGCACTTCATTTAAAAGAGAAAGGAGAAGTGCCTATTAAAAATATGTTGTATTGGGTAAATGAAGTTACATCAGGAGATGTTAAAAATCATGAAGCAAGAGCCGCCGCTTATTATTGGAAAAACATATTTCCAATAAATAATTTTACTAGACATAGAAATGGACAAGCTCCTAACAACTTATTAAATTATGGATATGCTATTTTAAGAGCTATTACGGCAAGAGCATTAGTTAGTTCTGGTTTATTCCCTGCCTTTGGAATACATCATCACAACAAATATAATGCATATTGTTTAGCTGATGATATTATGGAGCCTTATAGACCTTATGTTGATGTAATTGTATCACATTTAGTAGATAATTTTGACAATTTAGATGAGCTAAATATTGAATTAAAAAAAGAATTATTACAAATACCTGCCTTAGATGTAATGATTGATGGGAAAAAGAGCCCTTTATTGATTGCTATGAGTAGAACTACACATTCATTGTACGAATGTTTTGCAGGTATAAGTAGAAAATTAATATACCCTGATTATGTTTGAAGAAAATCATTTTTCACGTTTAAACCAATATAGAAGTATGTGGATTTTAGTATTATTTGATTTGCCTACAGAAACCAAAAAAGATAGAAAAGAGGCACAACAGTTTAGAAAAAAATTATTGAAAGATGGCTTTACCATGTTTCAGTTTTCTAGTTATTTAAGACATTGTTCGAGTAGAGAAAATGCAAATGTACATATTTTAAGAGTAAAAAGTATGTTACCAAAATATGGAAAAGTAAGTATTTTACGTGTCACAGATAAACAATTTGGTATGATGGAAATATTTTTTGGTCAAAAACTTGTAGAAAAACAAAACACTACACAGCAATTAGAGTTATTCTAAAAAAGAAACTAGTTTTTAATTTCTAATATTAGACTTAAAAAGCAATAGACCAACTGATTAACAGTAGGTCTATTGCTAATTATCTCCAAAGATACAAAACTGAAAGCAATTCACAACTCTTACCCGTTCTATTGTGTCCTATATAAATTGCTAATTATCTCCAAAGATACAAAACT
>CAYQRJ010000191.1:0-5638 GCA_964419855.1 uncultured Crocinitomix sp. | reverse complement strand
GATATATTGGAAACAAAAAAGCTTATCCAATTTTAATTAAAGGTTTAAGTAGATTGGAATACAGAGGATATGACAGTGCTGGAGTAGCCTTATTAAACAATGAAAAATTAAGTGTTTATAAAAAACAAGGGAAAGTTCAAGATTTAGTAGATTTTGTTGGCAATTTTTCAACAGAAGGCAATATTGGAATTGGACACACCCGTTGGGCAACACATGGTTTACCCAATGATATTAATGCTCACCCCCACTCTGCTGGTAATGGCGAAATTGCTTTGGTGCATAACGGTATTATTGAGAATTATGCCATTTTAAAAGAAGAGTTAATTAAAAGAGGGCATGAATTTAAAAGCGAAACAGATACTGAAGTATTGGTTCATTTAATTGAGGATATTAAACAAAATAGTGATGTTTCTTTAGAAGAAGCAGTTAGAATAGCTCTTAATGAGGTGATTGGTGCTTATGCTATTGTGGTTACATCCGTTAAAGAACCTAACAAATTAATTTGTGCTAAAAAAAGTAGCCCATTGGTTATTGGTTTAGGAGAAAATGAATATTATATTGCCTCAGATGCTACACCAATTGTTGAATACACTAAAAATGTAGTTTATTTAGAGGATGAACAAATTGCCATTATAGATAAAAATCACGGTTTTAGAATTATTAGCATATCTAACCAAGAGGTTAATCCTTATATTCAAGAGCTTGAAATGCAATTGGAAGCCCTAGAAAAAGGTGGATACGAACACTTTATGCTTAAAGAAATCTACGAGCAGCCAACTGCTATACACGACAGTTTTAGAGGTAGATTAAACGCTAAAGAAGGTTGGATAAAGCTAGGTGGAATATCAAAGTATGTTGATCAAATAGCTAATGCTAACAGAATTATTATTATTGCTTGTGGGACATCTTGGCACGCTGGTTTAGTTGCCGAATACTATTTTGAAGATTTAGCCCGCATTCCAGTTGAAGTTGAATATGCTTCTGAATTTAGATACCGTAATCCTATTATTAGAAAAGGTGATGTGGTAATTGCTATTTCTCAATCGGGTGAAACAGCTGATACTTTAGCTGCCCTTAAAATGGCAAAAGAACAAGGTGCAATTTTATTAGGGATTGTTAATGTTGTTGGTTCTACCATTTCAAGAGTAACTGACGGAGGGTCATACACCCATGCTGGTCCTGAAATTGGAGTGGCATCAACTAAAGCTTTTACAACACAAGTAACATTATTGGCTATGATGGCTATAATGATTGGTAAAAAAAGAGGAACAATTTCTGATGCAAAATTCCAACGCTTATTAGATGAAATGGAAGCCCTACCTGCAAAAATTGAAAAGCTATTAGAAAGTGATGACTATATTAAAGAAATATCTAAAGAATATAAAGATTGTACTAATGCGTTGTTTTTAGGTAGAGGGTCGGCATTTCCAATTGCTTTAGAAGGAGCGCTTAAATTAAAAGAGATATCTTATATACATGCTGAAGGATATCCAGCTGCTGAAATGAAACATGGACCAATTGCTTTAATTGATGAAAATATGCCAGTATTTGTAATAGCTACAAAAGGTGAAAATTACGAAAAAGTGGTGAGTAATATTCAAGAAGTTAAGGCAAGAAAGGGTAAAGTTATTGCCATTGTTACCAAAGGTGATACTGTGGTTAAAAATATAGCTGACCATACCATTCATATTCCTGATACAGATGAAGTATTAGTGCCTATTTTAGCCACCATTCCTTTACAATTATTATCTTATCACATAGCTGTAATGAGAGGTTGTAATGTAGATCAACCTAGGAACTTAGCTAAATCTGTAACAGTAGAGTAAGTGACTAATTATTCAATAAAAATAATATCGCCAAAACTGTTTTTAATAATGGTTTTGGCTTTTTTATATGGTTGTCATCCAGTAAGCATAAGTAAAAAACGAAATCAAAACAACCATACTTTAACCATTAACAATGAGTTTAGTATCACCTCTCTTGAACCTGTGTTATTAAATTATGGTTTTTATAGGGCTCATTTTTTTCAATCTGGATTCAGAATAAATTATAAAAATCTTGTTATTTACATTGACCCTGTAATGCTTGAAAAACCAACTAAAGCTGATTATATCTTTATCACTCATCCTCACGTAGATCATTTTTCATTAACTGACATTGATAAAATCTATAAAGAAAACACTTTAATTGTTGGTCCACCTGAATTAGAAAAAAAGTTGAAAAATTACAGATTCCAAAGCATTAAACCTAACAAAAAAATTGATTTTGGTTCTTTTATCTGCGAAACCATTCCTGCATACAATTACAAACACAAATCATTTGATATTGCACTTCATAAACAAAAGAAAAATTATTTAGGTTATGTACTAACGTTTCAAGACATTAAAGTGTATCATGCTGGAGACACAGATTATATTTCTGAAATGGATGAATTAAAACATATTACCGTTGCTTTAATACCAATAGGAGAAAAACGAACAGCTATGAATCCGCATCAAGCAGCAAAAGCAGTTAATAGCTTTAAACCAACTTATGTTATTCCTATGCACTACAAATTAAATAATGGGGCAGAGCAGCAATTTAAAGACAGTTTAAATCCATCAATAAAAGTTAAGTTACTACAATAAAAGACTTATCTTTGCAAAAACTTAAAAAACCTATCTTGCCTAATAAAACTAAAAACAATCTTAATCTTTTTAGTAAAAAGAAAATTTATATTGCCATTTCGTTTGGGTTGGTAATTAGTGGTTATTTATTGTATTCAGAAGTAAAAGAATCTGGTGTTCACTTAATTATTGACCAAATCCATTGGACACTAACATCAACTTTATTTATTCTTTTAGCTATGCTAATGATGATGTTGCGTGATTTTGCTTATATGATTCGTTTAAGGGTGATTACCGAAAAACAATTAAGTTGGAAACAAGCTTTAAAAGTAGTGTTGATGTGGGAATTTGCCTCAACGGTTTCTCCTGGGGTTGTTGGCGGTTCGGCAGTGGCTATGTTTATTTTAAACAAAGAAAAAATTCCCTTAGGCAAATCTACCGCCCTTGTAATTACCACTGCTTTATTTGACAATATCTTTTATTTACTTTACATTCCGCTAGTTATTTATTTTGTAGGTACATCTGACCTTTTACCAACTCAACTAGAAAATTTTGGGTTAGGTTTATTTTGGATGGGATATGGAATTATTTTTACTATTGCTTCATTGCTATCAATTAGTTTATTTATTTATCCCCAATTAATCAAAAAAATATTAATGCTCATTTTTAAAATTCCGTTTATCAATAAATTTAAAAATAAAGCCAATAAAATTACAGATGACATTATTGTTGCTTCTAAAGAATTAAAAGGTAAACCATTTTTATTTTGGATAAAAGTATTTTTAAGCACTACATTGAGTTGGACTGCTCGTTTTTTAGTAGTTAATAGTATTTTAATGGCATTTGTAAGCTTAAACTTTACAGACAATGTTATTGTATTAGGCAGACAGCTTGTAATGTGGTTGGTTTTGTTAATTAGTCCTACTCCTGGTGGTAGTGGAATGGCAGAGTATTTATTTGATACTTTTTTAGGAGACTTTTTACCACTATCTGCATTAGCAATTGTATTGGCAATTATTTGGCGATTAATTTCTTATTACCCCTATTTAATTATAGGATTACTCATCTTGCCTAAATGGCTAAAAAGAAATGATTAATAACTCAATTTGTTTTGTTTAAAACTTTAGCACATTAATTGATATCTAACCTTTATACATTTTAACTTTGTAAGTATGCGCTTATTATTATTACAAATTATTATATTTTTTAGTTTTATGTCTTTTTCTCAAACAGATACGGTTTGGATTGGACTTTACGATTACATTATTGCCGACACTACAAAACCTGTAAATTATGATTCATTATTAAATATTGAAGGAGAATTTGTTTTTACCTATGATTATTACAAAAACAGATATAAAGAAACCGATTTAATGTACAAAATAACCGACAATAAAGGCAACGGATTTGACAGTTTATATGGCACTAGAAATATGCGACCTATTTTACATGGCGTAGCTTATAGAGGAGGAGCAAATAACTATTATCATCTAACGGATAAAAGACATAATCACAACCCAATACCTTTAGATGGGATGAATAATTTATGTAAAGAAGGTTTTTCTAAAGGAGTTTATTTATACAGAGAAAATTTTGAAAACTCACCCTTAGGCGATACGTGTAGTTGTGTAGATGGCGGATGGAACAAATTTCAGTACTATCAAAAAGATTATTATGATTCATCTGATGTATATGATATGTTAAAAATGGTGTATGAATCTATTATTTACGACAGCATTGGTCCTGTTTACTTACACTGTTGGAACGGTTGGCACGCTTCAGGATATATTTCTGCTGTTATTTTAAAACAATTTTGTAGTTATTCCGATTGGGATGCAGTAAATTATTGGGATATTGGAACAGATGGCGCCAATACAAGCCCACGTTATCAACATCAAAGAGAAAGAATTAAAGATTTTAAACCTTACCCAGAATTCTCAATTCCTGATTCATTACAAAAATGTTTGTGCCCACCAATGCCAGAACATATTGATAGCACACAACTGCATATTGAAATTGAACATTTAGTTATTGTGCCTGAAGCCATTCCTGTTGGATATCAAATTGTTTTATACAATGTAAAATTTGGACCTAACAAAACCTCTTTTTCTAACATTGCTAATAATCCTGACATCATTAACCTAAAAAAAGCCCTTGACGCCGACCCAAACTTAAAAGTTGAAATTGGTGGTTATACTGATAACTCAGGGTCTTATGCTAAAAATGTAACTTTATCAAAACAAAGGGCAAAATTTGTTTACGACCATTTAATTAATAGTGGCTATTCTACCGAAAGAATTACTTATGCTGGTTACGGCCCTGCCAAACCTATTTATAGCAACAGATACCGTTCAACAAGAGAGGGGAACAGAAGAATTGAAGTGAAAATATTACAAAAAACAACTCACAGTTCTAATAAATTAGTAGATGAAGGTGTAGTGGTTAAAGCCTCAATAAGTGAAGATGAAAAAAAATACTTATCTTACTTTTTTAGTCATCCACAAGAACCATTACAAGCTAATTTTATTGTAGATTCTCTTATTTTTGAATCAAGCAGTGCAGTTTTGCCTGACAGTACCAATGAAGGCATACAACTACTTAATTTATTAGTAGATTATTTGAATAATCATAAGCATATAAAAATTCAAATTAATGGTTATACAGATGCCAGTGGAATTGCTGAAAACAATCAAATATTATCTGAACAACGCGCTAAAGCAGTTTATGATTATTTAATTTCAAAAGGGATAAATCCTAACCGATTACATTATAGAGGGCATGGAGCAAATAGTCCCATAGCTACTAATGCTTACAAATGGGGTAGAGATTTAAACCGTAGAATTGAAATTGAATTTGTAAGTGATTAATAAAAAAACACCCTGTCTATGACAAGGTGTTTAACCCGCAAAATTCACCACTACATTAATATCACTTAGTTAAAACAGAGTAAGTCAAATTATTAACATACTTTATTATGAATTTAATAATACCCAAATTTGAGGGAGTTTGAAATTATCTTTATTCATCTGCTA
>CAYQRJ010000190.1:0-5645 GCA_964419855.1 uncultured Crocinitomix sp. | reverse complement strand
AAGTCTTGTATGGCTTGATTGGTTTGCATTAATTCAATGTGTAAACTATCGGTATGAAGTAAAGCCCCAATGGTACCTTCTCCATTGTTTACTTTAGTTAACACTCCATTTAATTCAGTTAAAGTTTGTTGTGTTTCTAATATTACCGATTTAATATCAGTAGCTGCAAGCGTATCAGATAAAGATGAAATATTATCTATTGTGTTATTAATTTTATCGGATTTTGAAGCTAAATTAGCTGTAATGTGTTCTGTATTATGTAAAACATCATCTACTACTTTGGTTTCTTTTTCAATTAATACAGTTAAACTATTTGCCAAGTCGCCAAATTTAGAAATCCCATCTCTAAATTCATATAAACTTTCATCAATGGTATAAGCGGCAGTGGTATCCCAAAAAGAGTTAATTGATTTGATGATGCCTTCAACAGAACCAATTAATTCTTCTGTTTTTCTTTTTAAAGGTAATAATTCTTCACTTATTTGGTCAGCTATTCCCGTTTCTACTTCAGAATGTAAGGTGTCTCCAATTTGATAATACTCTTCATTAACAACGGGTTCTGTATTCAGTTTTAAGTCAAGGGCTTTTGTTCCCATAATGTCGGCACTAATTAACTCTACATAAGACCCTTTTGGAATTAGCAATTCATCATCTAAAATGGTAAACTTTACTAATATTTGTTCTGGTGTTTTAGGATGTAATTTCACAGAACTGACCATTCCTACTTTTACACCATTAATTTGAACCTCATTAGATGTTTTTAAACCATTGGCATTTTTAAAAATAGCAAAATATTCTCTGTTTTTACCAAAAATAGCATTACCTTTTAAAAAGTTAACTCCAACGTAAAGTAACAAAATACCAAGTACAACTAATAAACCTACTTTAAATTCTTTAGAAACTTTCATTCAATTAATTTTCTGCTAATTTAATAGCTTTTTCTAAATTAATCCTCTCTTTTTTGTAAAAAGCTACAACAAAAGCATGTTCAAAACCTTTTTTTCTCATTTCTTTTTTCAATTCATTGGCTTTATCCACCGATTTAAAAGCTCCCACTGTGTATTTATAAAGTCCGTTATTTTGGTACATCCAAACGGGTAAACCTTTAAATCGGTTATCATCTAATGGTATGTTGGTTGTATTGGTTTCAATTTGCACTCTAAAAATAACATCATCTGCTTTAATTTCATCTTCAGACAATCCATATTTTTCTGTTTTTTCAGATGAGGTTGACACAATGCCATTTTCGTAATACAATTTATAATCTTTAAATGCTTTAAAAAAAGATTGTGCCATTAAGGTTTGATTTGAGGTATCTCTTAAAAATTTTTCTTCTTGATGATTGGTTAAAAATCCCGTTTCAATTAATACAGATGGCATTGTAGTTTTATATAGCACTAAAAAACCTGCTTGCTTAACACCTCTATCTTTTCTTCCAATAGATTTCATTTGATTTTGAATGTGAGTAGCAAACATAATTGAATGATCTAAAAACACGCTTAATTGTAGTTGTCTGGCAATAATGGCATCTACTGATAAATCTACATCTTTATATTTTTCGTCATTATTCTCTTCAAACTGAATGGCTGAATTTTCTCTTTCGGCAATTTTTTGTTGAGCCTCTGTTCTGTGTAATCCTAAAACATAGGTTTCTACTCCATAAGCGGCTTCACCACCAGCGTTAGCATGAATACAAATAAATAAATCGGCATGGTTTCTATTGGCAATCTTTGCCCGCTCATCTAACTCTACAAACACATCTGTTTTTCGGGTATAAATAACATTAACATTAGGATAAGACTGTTCAATCATTTTACCCAATTTTAAAGCTATGGCTAAAGTCACATCTTTTTCGCGAGTATGACTTCCTCTACATCCAGGGTCTTTACCTCCGTGTCCTGCATCTATCACCACAGTTTTTAACCCACCAAAACCTTGAGCGTTTGAAATATTAAAAAAGCTTAAAAAAATTGTAATTAACAATATTTTAAACAGTAAATGGTTTTTATAATCGTTTTTCATATTAAAAATTATACTTTTGTAAGCTATAATTAACAAAGTTAAGACCAAAAATTGCTTAAACTACAACATACACGTCTATTTATTCATTATTTATTGTTAATAATGGCTTTTGCGTTACCAAATATTACGTATAGTCAAGATAGTACATCAACTGATATTGGTTTAGACGCTCCTGTTTTTTATTCTGCTGACGATTCAATTATTGCAGATGTTCCTCATCAAATTGTTAGACTTTATGGCAACTCAAAAGTCACTTATGACGATATTGAGTTAACCGCTTCTATAATTGAAATTGATTTAAAAAACAAAGAGGTATCTGCTTTTTATTCGCTTGATAGTTTAGGACAACCTGTTGGCAAACCAATATTTACTCAAGGTAGTGAGGAGGTAAAATGTAATCAATTAAAATATAATTTTGATACCAAGCAAGGGTACATTACCGAAATTAGAACCCAGCAAAATGATGGTTATATCCACATGGAAGAATCTAAAATTCACGCCAATGAGGAAATTCATTTTTTAAACGGAAAATACACTACTTGCGACAAAGACAAACCGCACTATTATTTTAAACTCTCCAAAGCAATGATTGTTCCTAACAAAAGAATTGTTACAGGACCTATGCATATGCGAATTTTAAATTTTCCTTTACCTATTGCTGCCCCCTTTGCTGTTTTTCCAAATTCTGATGACCGCACACATGGGCTTGAATTGTCTCAAATGAGATTTTCTTTAGCATCAACTTATGGTACAGGAATTGAAAAATTAGGTTATTATATTCCTTTAGGCAAAAATTGGGAGACTTTTTTTTACGGCTCTATATACACAACGGGTAGATGGGGTTTATCAAACACCACTAATTACTATAAAAAATATAAAGCATCTGGTAGTTTTAGTATGGGATATGAACGTTTAACAGGCTACTTTTTTGATACAACTGTAAGCAAAAGTTATAATGTGAGTTGGCGCCATGTTCAAGATGCCAAAGCACATCCTTCAATTAAATTTAATAGTGATGTTAATTTTAGGTCAAACAACTCTCCAAAACAAAGTTTAGAGTATATTTCAGACAACTATTTTCAAAATCAAATTAATTCATCTATTACATTAAGTAAAAATTGGAGAATTAATAATTTTACAGGAGGATGGAACATTAAAAATTCTTTAAGACAAAATGTACAAACCAAAACTTTTACTTTAGAGCTACCTTCATTTAACTTAAATGTTAGTCGATTTGATTTGGGGGTTTTACGAAAACAAAAAATAGGCAAAAAATGGTACGAGAACATTTCGGTAACCTATGCCCTAAATTCTCAAAACCAAGTGGTAATGCCAGACAGTATTTTTAACCCTCAGTATATGAGTTTAATTAAAAGTTATGCTAAAAACGGAATTAAACAAAATGTAATTTTACAAACCAATTTAAAGCCTAAAAACGGAATTTTTAATTTTAACTTGTCAACAACCTATAATGAGTATTGGAATTTTCAGACTTTTGAAAAAGAATGGAACACGTCAACCAACCAAATTGACACAACATTAAACAAAGGTTTGGCAACAAGTAGAGATGTGAGTTTTAGAAGTGGCTTAACCTCTAATTTATATGGTTATTTTAAATCTCCTAATCAAAAAGTAAAAGCAAGACACGTGATGTCACCACAAATTTCTTTCACCTACAGACCCGATTTAGGAATAAGACAAAACGTTCAAGTTGACTCTTTGGGAAATACAGCTTTTTATTCCCCTTTTGATGTAAGTTTATACAGAGTCCCTAGTAATGGAAAATCAGGATTGATTTCTTTTACGGTGGGTAATACTTTGGAATTAAAGTACAGAGATAAAAAAGACACCATTAATGAAACCTATAAAAAATTAAGATTAATTGATGCTTTTTCTATAGGTGGAAGCTACGATATTTTTAAAGATAGCATGAATTTGTCAGATTTTACTTTTAGTTTTAGGTCAACCCCTATTAAATTTATTAATTTACAATCCAGTTGGCGATTATCTCCTTACGCATATGATACAACAGGTGTTATAACAACAAATTATGCATGGGAAAACAATCAAAACATTGGTAAAATAACCGTTTTTAGCAATACCATTAGTGCTAAATTTAAAAGTAAATCAAAAACTGATTCATCAGATGAAGACTCTACCAAAACTAAAAAATTAGATTTACCTTGGACTGCTAATTTTAGATACAATTTTCAGTACAGGCGATTAAATCCGGGAGTTATTCAAAAAGATACGTTTGAACTAACACAAACCATTAGGGTGGATGGAATGTTAAAAATCAATGACAACTGGCGCTTTGATTATGGTGTAAATATGGACATGCAAACGCTGAAATTAAGCACTTTAAACATAGGTGTTTGGAGAAATTTACATTGCTGGGAGGCTGGATTAACATGGAAACAAGTAGGTTACGGAAAATGGGGCATAGACAAATTCAATCTACCTTATTGGACCAGACCAAATGTTTATTATTTATCTTTAAGAATAAACATAAAAGCCAGTATGTTTGACGCCTTTTTACCCGAACAAAACCTTAGAATTCCACAAGATTGGTAATTTTTTAACTTAATTATACATCCACAACAAAACGGGTTTGGTTTGTTTTTTAAGCAGAGCATCTAACTCGCGCATAAATTGATTTGACACCGCTGGACACCCCCAACTTTCAGCCGAACCTTGAGGGTAGATTTCTTCATCTGTCATTAAATTCCAACTGTGTAATACAATATTTCGTTTATAAGCATTATCATTAGTTGAATCTAAACCGTGTATGCGATAATTAACATGAATTCCCCAATTACTCCACCCTCTTTTTCCAATTTTATACTTACCTAATGATGACAAATGACTCTCTGGTACATTACTAAAAACAGGGGTGTTTTTTGAATCATCAGCCGACCAATAATTAATGCCACAGCCATGCGCCACCAATCCCGACTTTATGATGGTGTCTTTAACAAAATCATAAACAAAAAAACGTTTTTTACCAGAATGTATTTTCATATCTAATAAAAAACAAATATTAGTGTTAAAATTGTTGGTTTTACAAAACTCAAAGGCTTGTTGTTTTTTTATTTGAATATTATTTAAAATGCTATCATTAGGATAATCATTTATGTGCACAGATGTTTCAAACTGATTTTGATTGTCAATTAAATGTTCGGTTAAAGAACTATTTGGCTCACCACAAGACATCATTAAAACAGCAATTACACTTATAAAAATTGATAAACTACGCATATAGATTAAATTATATTAACAATTAGATAATTCATCAAATTTAAAAAGTAACACAATTAACTTTTGTTAAACTTTATTAAAAGTGACTATGATGTGATGATGTTTACTTTGTTGGGTTATGAGTTTGAATTTAAGTATTTATACCAACCTAACTTTGAAATGCGCCGTTTTCCCTATAAGACAAAATTAGCTACCTGCAACACCGGTTCGGTCAATATTTTGGTAAATTCAATAACCACATAGTATTCAGTTCCTATAGTTATCGGAATGGCCTACTGTGTGCCGAGTTCGGTATCGGCAATCCGAATATTTAATTGTTGTGCGTTGTTTTTATTTCTTTATTCATTCTGTCTTTTAGTTTTCTA
>CAYQRJ010000189.1:0-5660 GCA_964419855.1 uncultured Crocinitomix sp. | reverse complement strand
CATTAAAACAACTCACATTGGTTGGTGTGGTTGTAGCAGTGATTACCGTTGGTTCATTAACAGTAGCATTTGCTGTTGCAATACATCCCGAATTATCGGTTAATGTAACAGTATAATTTCCAGTTGCAAGACCATTAGCCGTTTGAGAATTAGAACCACTCGTCCATGAAAAAGAAAATGGAGCTTGCCCTACAGGATTTGCAGTTGCTGTACCATCATTACCTCCATTACAGCTAACATCTGTTGCAGAAGCTGTGACTGAACAACATTGTGGTCCGGCACCAATAACAAAAGTACCTGTGTAGGTACATCCATTAGCTGACGTAACAGTATAGTTATAATTTCCATCAGGTAATCCCGTAAAGTTGGCTACTCCACCAGCAGTATTAGGCTCAACAAACGTTTGGTTAGAAGGACCTGTAATATCTACAGTATAAGGACCAGAACCTGGAGCATTATCAATTGTAACAGCTCCATCATCAAAATTTTGACAAGTTTCAGCTGAAGGAGTTACAGTTGGGGCAGGCAAATTATTATAACTAACTGTCACTTGGTCTTGTTCTACAATAACAACACCGTCACATCTAGTATAAGTAGCTTTAACAGTATAAGTTTTAGTTTGACCATTTGGACAAACATTTACAGAAGTCCCATTCCCAATTAAAGTAGCACCATCATACCATTCAACTGTGTAAATAGGTGCTCCATTAGGAGAAAAACGCCAAGCTTCTGGTGTGTTTACAGTCCATGTAGGAGTTGCATTTCTACCAGGAGCGGCAAGTCCTTGAGAACCTGCCTCATTTTGAATACCAATAATAGCTCTACCTCCGTTCCAACTACTACAAGTTGATTTCTTTTTAACATAAACATCAATGGCATTGGTTGTTTCATAAAGCACCATCATGTGGCTACTTTTTAGACTTGTGCAACTATAATGACATAAATTATCAAAAGAAACTACAAATATTCTACAAGGCGCCGAACCCAACAAATACCATCTTACATTTCCACAAACGGAAGGGTCAATATCATGATAAACACCAAAAATATTACCAGCATTAGTTAAAGCGGAACTTGGACAATTAGCACTAAATGGCCAAGGGCTATATCCCCCACCACTTGATGGCCCTAAATCTAAAGACCCATTAGACCCAACTTTAACTGTTGTGTAAGTTTGACCATAAAAACAAAAAGGAAAAGGTAAATTAATGATACCACTCCATACATCATCTGTATTAACAGATACTGGATTACCTCCAGCTGCATTATAAGCAATGGGTGGATTATGTGGTATTGAACTTACAGTATAAGTACTAGTTGCCCCTGCCTGAAAAACTGTAGCATTTAATGTGGTACAATTTTGTGAGCAAGGTAAAGTTTGATCTAAACCAGCGTCAACATTAGGACAACCAGGAAACTGAGCCCTTAATGTGGTGTAATTTAAAATAAATAACGAAAATACTAGTACTATTTTAAAGTGCTTCATAATAGGTTTTTTTATAATAACGTTGAATTTTATAAAGGGTTGCCTTTTTTGTGCAAAAATAAAAAATTAAAATAACATTGTTAAATTAATTATAGATATTTTATTTTTTAGGCAACTTAATTTATATATTTACCGTCTAAAGAATAAAATGAAAATTATGAACACTAAAAGAATATTTTTAACCATTGCATTATTTTTAACTGTATTTACTAACATTGTATTGGCTAACCCCTTAATTATACTAGAAGATAACGCAAATAATTACAAACAAACTGAAACTGGATATATTTTAAATTTTAATTTAAAAGCAAACCAACAAGAATTTGAAACCATAAAAAATAAGGCTTTAGATTTATCTGATAGAATAGTTTTTGAAACAACCGATTTAGGGAATAATAATTACGGATGCACTTTTACAATTAACCATCAGAACCAACCAGAGTATGCTTATAAAATGCTTTTGAGTTGTGGTTTTAGCGAAATTGAATATAAAGGAAAAACCTATAGTTTAGATAAAATTATAGAAATTTTACATTCCTATTTATAAGATAAAACTAGCCAATAATCACAAAGTATCACAGTTTAATTGTGATACTTTTTTGTTGAAAAATTTTAACCGCAAAAATTCATGGAATTAGCTTTGTTTAGATGTAAAATTTTAAAATTCTTAGGAATATCATAGTATTTCAAGAGTTTTGAAATATAGCAGATGAATAAAGATAATTTCAAACTCCCTCAAATTTGGGTGTTATTAAATTGTACAATAGGTGTTTTAATTAATTGATTTACTGTATTTAACTAAAAAACGATAACGTAGTGGTGAATTTTTCGGGCTAACACCCACAAGAGTTTTTATCACACCCTTTGTTGTTCTTTTTTTTAGGCCAAAACTTATAGATGAGGTAGGCTATTGAAATGCCAAACAATATGTAAACTAAAATATTTTGCATTAATTAAGGATTTGATAAGCTATAAAAGAAATAATGTAAGCAAAAACAGACATATATAAAAACTGAACGGCTGTCCACTTTATAGATTTGGTTTCTTTATAAGTTACTGCCACCGTACTTAAACATTGTAATGAAAAAGCGTAAAACAATAATAAAGAAATTGATGTAGCCAAACTAAATACAGCTACGCCAGTAATTGGATTTTTTTCTTTTTTTAATTTATTAATGATACTTAAATTTTCATCTGATTGTATGCTGTAAATAGTGGACATTGTACTTACAAATACTTCTCTAGCAGCCAAAGATGAAATTAAGGCTATTCCTATTTTCCAATCATATCCTAGTGGTTTAATAACCGGTTCTATAGTTTGCCCTAGTTTACCTAAATAAGAGTTTTCTAATTTATAAGCATCTATTTTTTTATTTAATTCCGTTTGAGTTATTTGAGGTGATTGTTTTAATACAATTTGTTGAGCATTTTTAAAATTATTGCCACCCTGTGTGGCTAAAACAAATAAAATAACTGATGAAGCCAATATAATTTTACCAGCATTTAAAACAAAAGAACTAACATTCTCCCACATTCTAATTAATATATTTTTTCCGTTAGGCCATAAATATTGAGGCATTTCTAAAAGTAAAGTACTTTTATAATTACCTTTAAGTATCCATTTAAAAACCATGGCAGAAACTAAAGCAGTAACAATTCCAAGCAAATACATTCCTGTCATTACTAAGCCTTGTAAATTAAATGGTCCAATATATTTATCTGGTACAATTAAAGATATTAATACTACATAAACTGGTAACCTAGCAGAACAAGTTAACAATGGAGAAACTAAAATGGTAATTAAGCGTTCTTTTTTATTTTCAATGGTTCTAGCAGACATAATCCCTGGTATGGCACAAGCAAAACTAGACATCAAAGGCACAATACTTTTTCCGCTCATTCCAAAGCGTTGCATCATTTTATCCATTAAAAAAACGATTCTACTCATATAACCACTTTCCTCTAAAAAAGAAAAGAACAGAAATAAAATGGCTATCTGAGGGATAAAAATAACTACACCTCCAATACCTGGTATAATTCCATCTGACAATAAATCATTAAAATAACCTTGAGGCAATAGTGATTTACTTAATTCAGCAACATAACCCACTCCAGAGTCAATCCAATCCATTGGGTAGGCAGCAATAACAAATAATGACTGAAACATTGAAAATAAAATCAATAAAAAGATAACATACCCCCAAACTGGGTGAAGTAATAATCTATCAGCTTTTGTGGTAAAGTCAACTGCCATTGATTCGTCAATTTTTACTACTTCATCAAAATAAGAACGGATGTATTTATACCTTAAAATAGATTCATTTATTCTTAATTTTCTAGGTGTTGTATTTTTTTCATCAAGAACATCATCAATATTAAGTTGAGAATTGGTTACCGATAAAAAAAAATGATAATGACTTAATTTGTTATATTTTAGTTTATAATTTTCTAGCTCCTCTTCTGTAAAAAGATTGGTATAAGTAATTTTTCCTAATGGTTGATAAACAATTTCGTTAGAAAGAGTCTTTTTTAGCTCATCTAGCCCAAACCCAGTTTTTGCCGAAATTTTTATAACTGGACATTTAAACTGCTGGCTCATTTTTTCAGCATCAATTATTATTCCTCTTTTTTTGGCAATATCAGCCATATTAATTGCTAAAACAACAGGAATTTCAAGGTCTTTAATTTGATGAAATAAATATAAATTTCGTTTTAAATGTAGAGCAGAAACAGTAACAACAATTTTATCAGGATAGTTTTCATGTGTAGAATTTTCAAGGTAACTAATCACCAATTCTTCATCTTTTGACTTAGGATAAAGGCTGTTAATTCCTGGTAAATCTATAACTTCAAACTCTGAATTATTATAAGAAAATTTACCGATTTTTTTATCGACTGTTACGCCTGGATAGTTTCCTGTTTTTTGAGATAAACCACACAAACGGTTAAACAAAGTTGTTTTACCAATGTTTGGATTTCCTACTAGAGCTATTTTAATTTTATTTGTTCCCACTAATTTTCCATTAAAATAAAATGGGCTTCTTTTTCTCTTAATGCAATTATGGAATCATCAACTAAAACAGAGATTGGACCATCAAAAGGCGCTTTATTAATAATTTTTATATGTGAACCTGGCAATAATCCAAACTCAAACATTTTAGTAATCAATGGATTGTCCTCTATTGATTTAATAGTACCTTTTGTGTTTATTTTAATATCTGTTAATCTTGTTTTCAAATCAATTCCTTATTTAGAACAAATATAAATAATAAAATTGAATTGATACTATGATTTTTATCAGTTTAGTGAAATAAAATAGGTTGTTGTTTTAAGATACATTCCTTTTTTTTGATTATGACAACAGAAATTAATAAACAGATTTTGTTTTTTTACCATTTTCATCCCAATCTTTCCATTTTCCTGTTTTAGTACCGTCATTTTTAAATTTTCCTTTAGACTTTTTCTTACCATTTTCGTAATATTCTTTCCACAACCCTACTTTTTTGCCATTAACATATAATCCTTTTGCTTTTAATTGACCGTTTTCGTAATAGCTAATGTATTCCCCAACTTTTTTATCATTAATAAAAAATACTTTTTCGTTGAGTTGTCCGTTTTCGTAATGCAATTCTGCTAATCCATTTTTTTTACCTTCATTGTAGTTAAGTTTAGATTTTATAATTCCATTTTCAAAAAAGAAAGTGTAAGTACTGTCAATTTTTCCGTTTTTGTAATAAGTGATTATTTTAGGCTTACCACTTTCATAAAAATCTTTGGCTTGACAGCAAATATTACCACTTTTATAATGTTCAATGTATTGCACATTTCCGTTAGAAAAATATTTGGTTACTTCTCCTTCTCTTTTTCCATTAACAAAAGGAATTTCTTTTTTCACTTTCCCATTGGCATAATAGTAATGTACTTTACCATCCAATTTACCATTTTTGTAATTTCCTGCTTCATATAAATAGCCTCCGTCTTTATGAAAAATTTTATATTCACCATCTAACTCTCCCTTATTGTTATAATTAGTAATGTTTTTTATTTTATTGTTAGGATAAAAATATTTCCAAGTACCCACTTTATTGTTACACAATAATTTACCGTAATATAAGGTATCTGTTCCTTCAATTTTAATAATATTTTCCGTTTTAGCTTTCTTTTTCCAAGTAAC
>CAYQRJ010000188.1:0-5685 GCA_964419855.1 uncultured Crocinitomix sp. | reverse complement strand
AACTGAAGTAATTGTTAAATAATAATTAATATAGTGCTGAATTTTGCGGGTTAAATGTATTTGATAACACAACAACTTACAAAGAAATAAGAGATGCATTCAATGAATTATAAAAGAATCAAAACGTGCAACAACAATCGTAACCGTTACCCAAAACAATAAACTGTAAAACACCCAATAAAAAATAATTTAAAACACTAATAACAAAATCTTAAATATTGCAAGTGGGTAAAGTTTAGTTCTATATTATGAAACTACTGTTAATTTAAAACGATTTATTTTTAATTCCGAATGAAAATATTATCTTTGCTGTGATGACTAAAAATTATAAGTTTTCATTTTACGCCATTACAGTCCTGTTTTTTTTATGGGGATTTACAACTGTGTTAAATGATATTTTAGTTCCTTTTTTTAAAGATAAATTTAACTTAGGCGATACAGCTTCAATGTTGGTTCAAACTACATTTTTTGGAGCTTATGGTATGGGCGCTTTAGTTTATTATATTTATGGATCTTACAAAACAGATTTACTTAATAAAATAGGATATAAAAACGGAATGTTAACAGGACTAATGTTGTCTGCCATAGGTACGGCTTTATTTTATCCCATTTCCTCATCAAACAGTTACTACATTTACTTAATTCCACTTTTTATTATTGGAATTGGCTTTACATTTTTGCAAATTGCTTGTAACCCTTATGTTACATTATTAGGTAACCATTCATCAGCCTCAAGCCGATTAAATTTGTCGCAAGGCATTAATTCGTTGGGGACAACGTTAGCCCCAATTATTGGTGCTTTTTTATTGTTAGACCAAAATCACTCTAAAAATATAGGTGAACCTTTTTTAATTTTATCCGGTATTTTTTTAATGACATTTATTTTTATTAAACTCCAAAATTTACCCGAGTATAAAAATAAAAGCATTATCACCAATGTTAATATCTTAAAATTTAAGCAAGTTAAATATGGTATGATAGCTATATTTTTATATGTGGGGGCAGAGGTTGCTATTGGAAGTAAATTGGTAGAATACTTAGGGTTAGAATCAATTATTGGACTTGAGCAATCAACAGCTGGAAGTTATGTGGGTATTTATTGGGGAGGCGCAATGATTGGCAGGTTGTCGTCTGCCTTTATTTTAAATCAAGACTTAAATTTGAACAAAAGAATTTTATACAGTGTTTTATCAACCATAGGAACGGTATTCATCATTAGTTTTGCATTATACATTACCAAAGGGTTAAATTTTAAAGACATCTATCCTATTTTATTTTTTATTCCCATTCAATTTTTTGGGTTATTTATTTTTAAAGATTCTAATCAAATGACACTAAGTACTTTTGCTGGAATAAATGTTATTTTACTTGTTACTGCATTTGTATTTGAAGGTGAAATTGCCATGTGGAGTATGATTGCTATTGGACTATTTAATTCAATTATGTGGTCTAATATTTTTACCATTTCCATCCAAAATTTAAAAGAACATACTGCAAAAGCATCATCTTTATTAATCATTATGATTACAGGTGGGGCTATTTTTCCTTTGCTAATGGGAGTTATTTCGGATAAATACAACTTAAAATATGCTTATTTACTGCCAATAATTGCTTACTTTTACATTTTTATTTTTGGCATTAAAAGCAAAACATTTACTAAAGACTCAAAATAAATTAATAATATGAATTATTTAGGTATTGATATTGGTGGAACAAACGTAGCTTACGGAATTATAGATTCTAACAACGACATTGTTTACTCCAACTCTTTTAAAACCAACACTTTTAAAAATGCCAAAGAATGTAGCAAAGCCATTTATGACGACTTAAATGAAAATGCACATTTAAAGTTACAAGCCATTGGTATTGGAGCACCGTCAGTTAATTTTAATACTCAACAAATTGAATTTTCCCCCAATTTAGATTGGGAGGATGATGTTATTCCTTTAAAAGATATATTTGAAAATCAATTTGAAATATCAACTAAAATAATAAATGATGCTAATGCCGCAGCCCTTGGAGAACACATTTATGGAGGGGCAAAAGAAATAGATACTTTTGCAATGATAACTTTAGGAACAGGTGTTGGCATAGGGTTAGTGATTAATGGAGAAATTTATCATGGTGCCAATGGAACTGGAGGTGAATTTGGTCATATTTGTATTGATAGAATTAATGGTAGAGAATGTAGATGTGGTAATTACGGATGTTTAGAAACCTACATTGGCAGAGAAGGAATTTTAAAAACCGCCCGTCAAAAAATTGAATTTGGTAGCGGAGTAACTCAATTAACTAAAATTATACCTAGTGAGTTAAGCGCAAAAGATATTTTTAAATTTGCCCGAAAAGAAGATCCAATTGCTGTTGATATTGTGGCTCAAATAACAAAAGATTTAGGATATGCCATTTCAATTATCACCAATTCTTTAGATATTAACAATGTGTTTTTATTTGGTGGCATTGCAAAAGAGGGTAATTTTATTAAAAAAAGAACTTTAAAAGATTTAAAACCCTACCTTACTGCTCAACTAAGAGAAAATATCAACCTACAAATTTCTGAATTAATTAATGAAAACCCAGCCATTTTAGGAGCTGCACATTTGGTTAAAATTTAAGATGAAGTTATTATTTTTGAGCATACTATTTTTAGGCTTTAATCTAACCGCTCAAATTAAAGATTATACCCAATTGGTTAATCCATTAATTGGAACTGGTGGACATGGGCATACTTATCCCGGAGCTACTTCTCCCTTTGGTTTTGTTCAATTATCGCCTGACACACGTAAAGAAGGATGGGACGGTTGTGGTGGCTATCATTATTCCGATTCTGTTATTCTTGGATTTTCACATACTCATTTAAGTGGTACGGGTGTATCTGATTTAGGTGATTTATTAATGATGCCTTTTGTGGGAGAAAATAAATGGGAATCTGATGGTTCAAACAAAGGGTATGGTTCAAAATTTTCTCATCAAAATGAAAATGCCAGAGCAGGATATTATAATGTTTTACTTGACAAACACCAAATTAATGTTGAGTTAACCACCGATTTACATTCAGGATTTCATCATTATACCTATCCTAAAAATGAAAATAAAAAAATAATTATAGATTTAGATTACAGAGATTTTGTTATTGATTCTGACTTGTTTTTTTTAAACGATTCTACCATAGTTGGCAAAAGAATTTCATCTGCTTGGGCAAAAGAACAACACATTTATTTTGTAATTAAATTGTCTGAGCCTCCCATAAAAAAATATGTTAAAAAAAATGATAAAAATAAAACATCTAAAATCATTATAGAATTTAGCAATAAAAACAATGAATTATTGATAAAAACCGGATTATCTGCCGTAGATATTGCTGGCGCACAAAATAATTTAAACTCCGAAATCCCTCACTGGAATTTTGAGAAAACGTTAGCGAAAAATCAACAAATGTGGAATAATGAACTATCTAAAATTGAAGTGGAAACACCAGATAAAGATAAACAAATTATATTTTATACAGCACTTTACCATTCTTATATCGTTCCTAATATTTTTTCAGATGTAGATGGACGTTTTAGAGGAACAGATTTAAACATTCACAAATCAAGCATTACTCAATATAGTGTATTTTCATTATGGGACACTTTTAGAGCCACTCACCCACTCTACACCATTACTCAACGTAAAAAAACACTTAATTTTATTAAAACATTTTTAAACCATTATAAATATGGTGGCAAATTACCCGTATGGGAACTTGATGCCAACTACACTATGTGTATGATTGGTTATCATTCTGTGTCGATTATTACTGATGCTTACAACAAAGGAATTAAAGATTTTGATACCGATTTAGCTTTAAAAGCTATGATACATTCTGCCACTTTAAAACATTTAGGGTTGTATGATTACATTAACAATGGATACATCTCTTCTGAAAACGAATCGGAATGTATTTCTAAAACTTTAGAATATGCTTATGATGATTGGTGTATAGCTGTTTTTGCCGATTCGTTAGGAAAAGATTCAATTGCAAATATTTATTATGAACGAGCCAATCATTATAAAAATGTTTTTAATCCCGAAAATCAATTTATGCACCCCAAATTTAATGGGGAATTTAAACCAGATTTTAATCCTAGTGAAGTAACTTTTGATTACACTGAAGCCAATTCGTGGCAATATTCTTTATTTGCTCCTCAAGATATTTCGGGTTTAACCCATTTATTAGGTGGAAAAGATTCCTTAGAATTATGGCTAGATAAATTATTTACTGCCTCATCAAAAACTAAAGGCAGACATCAAGTTGATATTACAGGCTTAATTGGACAGTATGCTCACGGAAATGAACCTAGTCATCACATAACTTATTTGTATAATTATACCAATAATGCTTCAAAAACTCAGTTTTATGTTCATCAAATCCTTACAGAATTATATCATAATGCGCCTAATGGTTTAAGTGGAAATGAGGATTGTGGACAAATGTCATCTTGGTATGTTTTAAGTGCTATGGGGTTGTATTGTGTGACGCCAGGTAGTGATGTTTATGAATTAGGGACACCTTTGTTTAATCACACTCATATCAATTTAGAAAATGGTAAAGTATTTAGCATCATTGCTAACAATTTAAGTGATGAAAATTATTATGTCAAATCGGTTAAGTTAAATGGTAAACCATTAAACCGAAATTATATTTACAGCAATGAGATTATAAATGGCGGTACGTTAGAGTTTGAAATGAGTCAACAACCTGAAAAAAATTATGGTAAATCGCCTACAAAATTATTAGACACCAACTATTTAGCTGTTCCTTATTTAAAAAATTCTAAATTAACTTTTTCAAAAAAAATAAATGTTTCTGTTTACAATCCAAATCAAATAGGAGATATAAGATATTACACATCTACGGACAACAGAATTAAAACCTATAAAAAACCAATTAAAGTAAAAAAAACAGACACTATTGTAAGTTGGATAGAAAAAGATTGTGTAAATAAAAGTCATAAAGTAACAAGTATCCATAAAAAAGTAAATGACAAATGGAACATTGTTTTAAACTCAAAACCACATCCACAATATGAAGCAGACAGTTATAAAGCTTTAATTGACCAACAATATGGTTCAAATGATTTTAGAAATGGATATTGGCAAGGGTTTTATGCTCAAGATATGGACGTTGAAATTGATTTAGGGCGTAAAAAACACATTCAATCTGTTGCTGTACATTTGTTGCAAGATGCTAACTCGTGGATTTGGTATCCTACTGTGGTAGAGTTTTATTATTTTAATGGAAAAAATTGGGTTAAATATGATGAGGTAAAAAATACAGTATCACCCAAAGAATATGGAGGATTGACGCAGTACATTACTTCAAGTCGCCCTATAAAATCTAGGTATATTAAAGTTGTTGCCAAAAATATTGGTAATTGTCCAGCTTGGCATCCTGGAGCAGGTAATCCAGCTTTTATTTTTTCAGATGAGATAGAGATTGATTATTGAGATTGTAATTTACTGCTTGTCAATTGTTTTGTTTTTATTGCCGCTAACCTCCAATAAATTTGGGACACGGTTCGCTAATTTGTTTTTTTGCCGCTAATTCGCTAATTAATGACACACACGGTTTGATATTTTTTTTAATGCCACTAACCCCAATAAATTGGAGACACGGTTTGATAATTTGTTTTTTTGCCGCTA
>CAYQRJ010000187.1:0-5688 GCA_964419855.1 uncultured Crocinitomix sp. | reverse complement strand
CTGATATTCAAGGTTTTATGTGTTTATTCTGTCAAAGTCAAGGGATTCCAATTTTGGGGTTCCAATTATTCTAATTTATTAGCTTTATGTTCTGGTATTCTATCAATGGCAAGAGGTCTTATAACATTTTCAATATTATTGTTATCAATTTCATATCTGCCATCATAAACATATTGTTTTAACCCACAAAATTCACCACTACATTATCATTACTTAGTTAAAATACAGTAAACCAATTTAATAATACCCAAATTTGAGGGAGTTTGAAATTATCTTTATTTGTCTGCTACATTTTAAATAAAGCTAATTCCATGAATTTTTGCAGTTAATCTCCAATATTAATAAATTGCCAAGTTAAACTTTTTAATTTGGGGTTATGTTTAAACACTAAAACAGAATCGTTTTGTTGCCATTTTGGAAATTTAGAATTATAGGTATCATCCGAAATGATGCCATTACCAATAAAATAAATACTGTCTTTGCTTAAAAATTCAAAGGTAGATTGTTTTTGACCATAATCACCTGATACAATTAACACTTCAATATTTTTATGTTTTACTTTTATTAAATCAGGATAAAGCGCATCATAAAATTTTAAGTTAGGTTGTCTATAAAAATCAAAATTTTTAAGTTGAGCATTTCCCCTATTAGGTTTTGCACTTATGCTATCGCTCCAAGGCAGTTGATGCGTTAAAATAACTAAATGAGATGATTTTGAAATGGTGTCACAAACCATTTTTACATAATCGGTTTGTTGGTTAATTTTAAAAATTGGACCTTGAGTGTAGTAATTAGTCTCCATAACAACCAAAGTGATACCATTAATGTAAGTGGCATAAAAAGGTTGATGTTTGGTGTAATTACAAATTGAATCTCTACCAGCTTGTTCTAAATCGTGATTTCCAAATGCCCAATGACAATGGGTAGATGAGATATGAAAAAAAGAATCTAAAAAAACCAGGTTATTATACTTTCCTGCACTTAAAGCTACATCTCCCCCCAGCAAAATTTGATCAAAAAAAATTAATTCTTGTTTAAATTTTAACAACCGTTTATCTAAAATATTTTTTTTGTTATAGGTATGTCCTAAAAACAAATAATAATACTTATTTTTAGAATCTTTGTTGTCATTATTGTACCCTATTATAAAGACAACTATTATTATCAAAAAATATCTTAACATCAGTAAAAAAATCTAATGTGCTTCCAACCAATTATCTGCCACTTGTTCTTCAACCTCTAACGGTACAATTAAATCAACTGCATTTTCCATTTCAGTTTTTACTAGTTCTTTTAAAGCATCTTTTTCGCTTAACTCCACATCAAATACCAATTCATCATGTACTTGTAGTAGCATTTTAGATTTCATTTTGGCGTTTACCATAGCTTTATCTACATTAATCATTGCTATTTTAATGACATCAGCAGCCGAACCCTGAATGGGAGCATTGATGGCGTTACGTTCGGCAAAACCTCTTACAATGGCGTTGGCAGAATTAATGTCTTTTAAATACCTTCTACGCTTCATAATGGTTTCTACATAACCATGCTCACGGGCAAATGTTAACATTTCATCCATGTATGTTTTGATGCGTGGATATTGTTCAAAGTAACTATCAATAATGGCTTTTGCTTCTTTACGTTTAATGCCTAAATTTTGAGCCAACCCAAAAGCTGACTGACCGTAAATAATTCCAAAATTAACAGCCTTAGCTTGTCGCCTTTGGTCGCGGGTAACGTCATTAATATCCACATTAAAAACCTTAGCGGCAGTAGCGGCATGAATATCCAATCCGTCTTTAAACGCCTTAATCATATTATCCTCTTGACTTAAAGCGGCTATAATTCTTAATTCAATTTGTGAATAATCTGCTGCTAACAGTTTAAAATGTTCATTGCGTGGAATAAATGCTTTTCTTATTTCCCGTCCTTTTTCTGTTCTAATAGGGATATTTTGCAAGTTAGGATTAGTAGAACTTAATCTACCCGTAGCGGCTACCGTTTGCATATAGTGGGTGTGTATTCTTCCTGTTTTAGGATTTACTAACAAAGGCAAGGCATCTACATAAGTAGATTTTAACTTTTTAAGCGACCTATACTCTAAAATAAGCGGGATAATTTCGTGTTTATCTTTTAATTTTTGCAAAGTATCTTCACTGGTTGAAAACTGTCCTGTTTTTGTTTTTTTTGCTTTAGCATCAATTTTCATCACCTCAAACAACACTTGACCCAATTGTTTTGGCGAATCTAAATTAAAATCTGACACACCAGCCATCTCTTTAATTTTAGACTCTAAATCTTTTAAATCAGCTTCTAATTCAACCGAAAATTTATTTAATGCCTCTACGTCTATATTAATCCCTTCAATTTCCATTTTAGTTAAAATGCTAACCAAAGGCATTTCTATGTTGTAAAACAAATCTTTTAAATGCGGTTTTTCAATTTCTTTTTCAAATTTTTGTTTCAGTTGATAAGTGATATCGGCATCTTCACAAGCATAATCACACACTTTTTCTGGTTCAATGCTACGCATACTTAATTGGTTTTTTCCTTTTTTACCAATCAAGGTTTCAATAGAAACAGGTTTATAATTCAAATACAATTCACTCAAATAATCCATATTATGTTTGCCTTCAGGATTATATAAATAGTGAGCAATCATAGTATCAAACAAAGGTCCTTTTACCTTTATGCCGTATTTGTCAATTACTTTTAAATCGTACTTAATGTTATGCGCAATTTTTTCAATTTTTTCACTTTCAAAAAACGGTTTAAATTCATTTAAAATTTGCTTTTCCTCTCCTTGATTAATGGCGACATAAAAACCTGAACCTGCTTTAAAACTCAACGCTAAGCCAACAATATCAGCTTGCAAAGCGTCAAGTCCTGTGGTTTCAGTATCAAAACACACCGATTTTTGTTGCATTAATAATTCTAACACTTGTTGACGTTTTTCAGCACTTACAACTAATTGATAATTAACCTTAACATCAGCAATAGTTTTTATGGTTTTGCTATTAGATTCATCAGCTTGTTTGTTATTAACAGAATGACTATCCATAGCTTGGGGTTGACCAAACAAATCTAACTGTCCGTTAGTATTTTGTTGTGGTATGATAATTTCCTCTCCCAACACCCTACGGGCTAAGTTTTTAAATTCCAATTTAGTAAAAACTTCTTTTATTTTTTCAGGGTCGGGGTCATCTAACACCAAAGCATTTTCATCAAACTCAATGGGAACATCTGTAATAATAGTTGCTAACATTTTACTCATCAAGCCCTGTTCGGCAAAATTAATGACATTTTCTTTTTGTTTACCTTTTAACTCATCTGCGTGGGCAATCAAATTCTCTACCGACCCATATTGTTTAATTAATTTTTTAGATGTTTTTTCACCAATTCCGGGAATACCAGGAATGTTATCTACCGCATCACCCCAAAGTCCTAAAATATCAATAACCTGTTCGGGACGTTCTACCTCAAATTTTGCTAATACTTCAGGCACTCCCCATATTTCAGCTGGTTTACCTCCACGACCGGGTTTGTACATAAAAATATGGTCGCTTACCAACTGAGCAAAATCCTTATCAGGTGTCATCATATAAGTGGTAAACCCTTCCTTTTCTGCTCGTTTAGCAATCGTTCCAATAATATCATCTGCCTCATACCCTGGTTTAATTAAAATAGGAATATGAAATGCCTCAATAATTTCTTTAATAGGCTCAATCATAGAACGAATGTCCTCTGGCATTTCCTCACGGTTAGCTTTATAATCGGTAAAATCTGCTTGACGGTTAGTTTGTTCGGGCGAATCAAAAACCACTGCAATATGTGTTGGTTTTTGTTTTTTTAAAATATCAAGTAAAGCATTGGTAAACCCAAAAGCTGCTGATGTATTTTGTCCTTTACTATTTAAGCGTGGATTTTTAATAAACGCATAATACGCTCTGTAAATTAAAGCATAAGCATCAAGCAAAAATAATTTTTTATCGTGTTCAGGTGTCATTCAATATAAATTTAGATTGTAAATATAAGAGTTATTTAGTTTCTCAATGTTTATCTCTTGAATTTATTTTTTGATGAAAAAGAAGGGAATTGATAAGTAACCTATTTAATAACATCACGTAAATAGAAATTAAACAATTTATATTATTTGAAATTAATTTTACGTATATTATTTACTCTCATCATTTATTTGAGTTCCAACCTCACTAACTGTCAAACATTAATAAAAGTTAATGAAATTAGAGGAAGTATATCGCCTAAATCAATTGTAAGTAGTGGTACAGGACTTTTTTCTGCTCAAAATATGATGTATAAGCATACCGTTACTGTTTATAATTCATCAGGAGAATTGTTAGCCACAATTAAAGATAATATCAACCTAAAACAATATGGGTTTAATGAGTATCCAGCCGACAATTATTTAGGTGGACCTGTAGAAGCTTGTTTTAGTAATAACGGTAAATATTTATGGGTATCTAATTACAGTATGTTAGGTGAAAATTTTAACAATGAGGGCTGTGATGCTTGTATGGGAAGTGGATACGACCCTAGTTTTATTTATAAAATAAATACTCAAACCTATCAAATTGAAAATGTAATTAAGGTTGGAGCTGTTCCAAAATATTTAGCCATTAATGAAACCACTCAAGTTTTGGTTGTATCTAACTGGACTAGTTCTGATGTGTCTATCATCAATTTAAAAACCGAACAAGAAATAAAAAGAATTAATGTAGGAAAACACCCAAGAGGAGTTGCCATTACAAAAGATGGAAAAACAGCTTATGTTACTGTAATGGGTAGCACAAAAATAGCCATCATCAATCTTGAAAATTATGATTTGACTTACATTTACAATGTAGGAAAATCACCACGGCATTTAATTTTAGATAAAGATGATAAAAATTTATATTGTTCTATTAATTCGGAGGGGAAATTAGTAAAAATCAATCTAAAAAATCAAGACATAACAACTTGTAAAACTAAAGCAGGACCAAGAACTATGGTATTATCAGCCAACCAAAAATTTATATATGTGGTTAATTATTATTCAGATTCTTTTCAAAAAATAGATGTGGAAACAATGACAGTGGTTGAAACTGTAAAAACAGGGCATCATCCTATTGGAATTACTGGAAACTGGGAAACATCAGAAATTTGGGTGGCTTGTTATGAAGGTAAAATTCAAATATTTAAAGATACTGAACTTGAACAAATACAACTTGAATTAAAACAATTAGCCGATAATTATAACCAACCAAAAATTAAAAATATCCCTATTTACGATTCTAAAACCTATTTAAACCAAAAGAAAAAAGAAATTATTAAGCAAAATGAGATAGCAGAAAACAAAAGAAAAGAGGAAAACAAGAAAAAAGCATTAGAGAAAGCCAAAAAAGAAAAAGAGAATGCTAAGCAAAAAGAAGTTAAAACGCAAAAGGTTGTAACCAACCATACAAATTCTGATTGTAAATATCATTTAATTATAGGTAGTTTTGGGGTTTACAATAATGCCATTAAATTGCAACAGCAAATGATAGAAAAAGGGTATCCTGCACAATTAATTCCGTCAGCTAATAAAAAAATGACAATGGTATCTATTCAGTGTTTTTCTACTCAAAATGAAGCGCTCAGTTCTAAATCTAAAATTTTAATTGATTCTGGTCAAAAAGGTTGGGTTTATAA
>CAYQRJ010000186.1:0-5690 GCA_964419855.1 uncultured Crocinitomix sp. | reverse complement strand
AAAGGAAAAACAACATTATTTTGTCAATTAAAACATATCCCCTATCTTTGCACCGAATTTTGGTTTAGCCCTTGGGCTGATTAAAATGGGAATCAGGTTAAAATCCTGAGCTGTTCCCGCAACTGTAAGTGTTTTAAGCTTGTAATATTACCACTGTTCCTTAACGAATGGGAAGGCATTACAAGTAAGACACAAGCCAGGAGACCTGCCAATTTTCACAAACAACGCTTTCGGGATAAAAGCAAAGTTTAGGTGAGTTTATTAATACCAATAAACTTGTTTATTCTATTGATTTTATTCCTTTTAATTATTTATTAACCCGTTAAACCAAAAAAATAAAATGGTTTAACACAAAACATTTAAAAGGATGAAAAGAATTTTACTTTTTGCAACAGCTCTATTTTTAGGAGCAAACACAATGGCACAAACTGCCGATTTTGAAACTCAGTTACCTGGTGCTGACACAGCTTGGTTTGGTCAACCTACAGATGGGTATGAAACATTTAACACTGGTATGTTTAATTTTGAAAACGAGTACAACTCTAATTGGGGCTCTTGGTCGGGCTGGAGCTATACAAACTCTACTGATAACACTACTGCTGGTTATACCAATCAATTTGGAAACATTACAGGCAGTGGTGAATCATCTAACCAATTTGGAGTGTTTTTTCAATCAATGACAGGTAAACAAAGATTATTTACTGACAATGGTAATGCTGTTAATTTAAGCGGTGCTTTTTTCACAAACACTACCTATGCTTATTTATCAATGCTAAACGGAGATTCTTTTGCTACTCAATTTGGTGATACTACTAATGCTGCTGGTGGAGCTGATTGGTTTTTATTAACCATATACGCTTTAGATATGGACAGTTTATACACTGGTGATTCTGTTAATTTTTATTTAGCAGATTACAGATTTACTGACAACACGCAAGATTACATTGTAAACACTTGGGAATGGGTAGATTTATCATCACTAGGTGCTGTTTATGGTTTAGATTTTAAATTAACTTCATCAGACAATGGACAATTCGGGATGAATACGCCTGCTTATTTTGCAATGGATAATTTAACTGTGGATTTTTCAGCTGTTGAAGAAAATACAATAAGTGATTTTTCTGCTTATCCTAATCCAACAACAGGAGCTTTAAACATTAAGGTTGCTGAAAACTCAAAGGTAACTTTGTATGATATAACTGGACAATTAATTAAAACTAAGGTTTCTAATTCCTCTGTTTTAAATTGGGATATTTCTGATTTAAACAATGGGATTTATTTTGTTACAGTTGAAAATAATGGTATTGTTACAACTAGAAAAGTTGTAAAACAATAAAACGTTGATTACGAGTAGCTATTACTCAAATCAAAAAACAAAAATAATTTGGTTAATAAAAGATGCAATTAAAGATTTACATATTAATTTTTGGTTGCATCTTTTTTTATGATGTGAAAGCTCAAATTATTGATAAAGACACATTGCAAACCGTTAATATTCTCGCAAAAAAAGATTCTATTTTAAAGATAACCGTAGTTAACTCTAACGTTCCTCATTACATTATTAATAAAAATAAACTTAATGAGGTTTCTGCCAATGATGTGGGAGATGCTTTAAAATTTATACCCGGAACTTACTTAAAAGATTATGGTGGTATTGGTGGTTTAAAAACCATTTCTTACCGCAGCTTAGGCGCATCACATACCAGTATAGAAATTGATGGCGTTATTTTGCCTACCACCCAAACAGCTGTTGTCAATTTATCAGGAATTGATGTGTTTTCGGTTCATCAAATTGAAATGACATCTGGTCAGACTCAAAGTCATTTTTCAACTGCTAGTTCATATCTTAAAGCTAATGTTTTATCCATTACAAGTGCATTATTTCAAATTCCAAAGCAAAAATTTAACTTAAAATTAATGGGATTAGCTACCTCTATCAACAGTTATCAAAATGGTATTTTTTATCAGCAAAAATTATCTAATTATTGGTCTGTTGGTATTCAAGGGTTAGCCACTTATGGTAGTGGACAATATCCTTTTACCATTAATAATGTAGATAGTACTTATACTGCCATTAGAAATAGTTCGGCTTTAAGAAACTACAATTTAAAAGGGGCTATTACTTATAAAAAAAATAAGTTAAACCTGTTTTTATCGGGCGGATACACCAACAACTACCAACAACTACCAGGGGCAGTTGTACTTTACAATCCTTTTAATAACCAAACATTAAGTAAAATAAAATCAAATGCTAAATTAGTGTTGCAATATCAACAAAAAAAATATGCACTTGGTGCTAACATTTTTGGTCAGCATAGTTTTACTACTTATAGAGATAATCAATTTTTAAACCAACAAGGGTTTATAGAAAATTATTACAACAACAATTCAATAGGTGGTGGGTTTATTTTTAACCGATTTTTAAACACAACAGCTCAAAAGCTATTTTTTGGTAGTGATGTCATTTTATCAGCTTTAAGTGGCAATCAGTTTTCGGTTTCTCCTTTCAGAACATCATTAAATTCGGTTTTAGGTATTTCTAAATGGTGGTGGAGAATTAAAGTTCAAACTAATTTAACACATCAATTAATTAAAGATGTTACCCCTAACAATATTAAGTTAATTTCACATTTTTCACCTTTTGTTTCCTTGTCTTACATTCCTTTTAAAAAGCATCAACTTAGGTTAAGAACACACTACAAAAACACCTATCGCTTACCCTCTTTTAATGATTTATATTACAATTCAATTGGTAATAAAAATTTAAAGGCAGAAAATGCCCAAAGTTTTAATTTTGGTGTGACTTATGCTAAAAAAATAGGGCAATTAAATACCGAAACAACCATTGATGTTTACCAAAATCACATTAAAGATAAAATAGTAGCCATTCCAACCAAAAACTTGTTTAATTGGAGTATGCAAAATATAGGTAATGTGCTAAGCAAAGGTATTGATGCTAATTTTTTAATGACCTACCAATCAAAAAAACATCAATTTACTTTTTCTACCGGTCAATCTTTTAACTCGTCAATTGACGTAACTAACAAAACTGGTATTACTTACGGACATCAAATACCTTACACCCCAAAATATTCTGGAAATTATACACTAACCTATGGTTATTTAAAAAATTTCATCACCTTAACGCTTATTCATTCAGGTAGCAGGTATATTTTAAACGAAAACACCCCTTACAACCTTTTAAGTGGTATTATAGATTTTGGAATGAGCATAAGCAGAACATTTAATTTAAAAAATCAAAAAATTTATGCTAATTTGCAAGTGGCAAATGTGCTCAACAATAATTACCAAATGATTAAAAGTTTTCCTATGCCAGGCCGACATTTAAGATTAAAGATAGTCTATCATTTTAATAAATAATTAATTATGAAAAAACATTTTATTAGCTTACTTATTATTACACTTTTTTTATGGTCTTGCCACAAAGATAAGCCCAAACCAACCTCTACTACACCTCAATTTACCAATGGTATTTTATGTATGAATGAAGGCTTATTTCAGCAAAACAACGCCTCTTTAAGTTTTTACGATTTAGACAGTAATAAGCTACACAATCATATTTTTGCAGAGGTTAATGGCAGAGGTTTAGGGGATACGGCTAATGATATGATTGCGTTTACTTACAACGGTAAAAAGTATATTGCCATAGCGGTTGATGTGTCTAGCCAAATTGAAATTATAGATTACGAAACGTTTAAATCAGTTAAGCAAATACCTATGTTTAATGGCAATGCGTCTAAAGAGCCAAGGGCTTTAAATTTTTATAACAATCAATTATATTCAATTAATTTTGACGGTACGGTTAGTATAATTGATTTATCAACTTATGCCGTTAACCAAAATATATCTTGCGGTTTAAACCCTGAGTCTAGTGCTATTGTTAACGATAAAATGTATGTGGTTAATTCGGGTGGGTTAAATTCTCCAACTTACGACAGTACCATTACAGTAATTGATTTAAGTACTAACCTTGTTGTTGACACCATTGTTACCGCTATTAACTGCTCGCAAATTGTTAAAGATGAGCAAGGCGATTTATATGTGGTATCAAGAGGTAATTATAATAATATAAGCCCTAAAATTCAACGCATTAGTACAGCTACCAATTTAGTGGTTGAAACTTTCAATTTGTCAACTTACGAAATAACTTACTTTAACAATAAGCTATATTATTTTAACGATTCGGATAAAAAGATTTACACGTTTAACACCCAAACAGAAATGGTTGAAGGGGCTTTAATTGATTGTTCGGGGTTTCAAAATGTGTATGGCATTCAAGTAGATGAGTTAAAACAATTAATTTACGTTAATGATGCCAACGGTTATGTTAATTCGTCAACTGTAAGGTGTTACGATATGCAAGGAGTTTTTAAATATGAATTTAATACCGATTTGAATACAGGTAAGTTGATTTTTAAACATTAACCCTGCCCCTGATTGAAGTGGTAGCTTTTTATTATTTTTTAATTGGTAGCGTTTTTTTTGAATTGCGATTTTATGAGCACATTACAAAAAATTACGAAACCTTAAAAAAGAATAAAAACTTTAACGGAAAGCAGGATGAGGCACAAGTAAAAAATAATAAAAAAGAAAGAGAAATGAAAAAATATGTTTTAAGTTTAAGTTTAGTTTTAAGTGTGGCGGTGAATGCTCAATATGCACCTCCTGCTGGTCAAGTGGGGACAACTGCTATTGCTAAAGATTCGTCTGCTATTGTGAGTTGGGCAACTGAGGTTATTAGTTTTAATAGGGGATATGAAGACATTGCTAATCCTAATGGTGGTTTGGCTACGTTTGGAGATTCTACACAAGCGTTGGGCAGTGCTGAGGGAACAAGTAGTGATGTGGTAAGTTTAGGGGATGGCGGAAGCATAACGCTAACTTTTGCCAATCCTATTAAAAATGGTGCTGGTGCCGATTTTGCAGTTTTTGAAAATAGTTTTAGCGAAACGTTTTTAGAGTTGGCTTTTGTTGAGGTGAGTACTGACGGGGTAACGTTTGTTCGTTTTCCATCTATATCGTTAACTCCAGAAACTGAAATTGGTGGGTTTGGAAATATTGACGCTACTAAAATACATAATTTAGCAGGTAAGTATAAGCAAGGCTACGGTACCCCTTTTGATTTGAATGACTTAGTGGATTCTACGGGTATTGACGTGAATGAAATTAACTACGTTAGACTTGTTGATGTGGTGGGAACTACCAATTCGCTTTATGCTACTTACGATAGTCAAGGGCATATTGTTATTGACCCTTACGCCACCCCTTTTGCCAGCAGTGGTTTTGATTTAGATGCCATTGGTGTAATTAATGAGGATTCAAATGCGGGATTAAGTGATGAAGAAATAAATGTATCGGTTTACCCCAACCCTGTTACTGATGTTTTATATTTTAAAGGACAGTTGGTTGAGCAAGTTGAACTGTTCAATTTAAGAGGTGAAATGGTGATGAGTAAGCGTAATGCGAGTTTTATTAATGTGAGTGATTTGCCTAATGGAATTTATATAATAAAGTTATTTATTGATGGTGAGGTTGAAACTAAAAAAGTATGTGTTAATCATTAGTAGAGAGTTATTATCAACTTAACCATTCCCGTTTCCTATCAGGTATCTAAATAAGGATATTTAACCTCAACCAAAAACAAACCGTTGGCTGAGATTGATTTGCCA
>CAYQRJ010000185.1:0-5757 GCA_964419855.1 uncultured Crocinitomix sp. | reverse complement strand
AAAAAAATAAAAGAATACCCTCAGCAAAGGGAGGAGCTAAAGCCGCTCCTTTTAGCCCCATTTCTGGAAGACCAAATAAACCAAAAATTAATCCAAAATCTAAAAAAATGTTACTAACCGCCAACAATAAAGTAGAGTAAATAATAATTTTGGTTTTACCTATTCCAATAAAAAAAGCAATGATTGACACTTGTAATCCTGCAAAAAATATTCCCCAACTGCGATAATCTAAAAACAATCCCATTTTTGGTCTTATTTCATCAGATTTAACAATTGCATTCAATAAAATATCTTTAAAAAAGAATAAAAAACAAAAAATTAACCCACTTAAAATAAACTGTAAAAAAAAAGAATTGCTTAATGAATTTTTAATAGCGTCAAACTTAGATTGACCATATTCTCTAGCTATTAAAATTTGTGTACCATCACCTAATCCTCTTAACAGCATAAAAGCACATACATAAAGTAAACCAGCATTGTTAGCGGCATCAAAATCAATAGTACCTAATCTATTTACCAACACCGAATCTGTAATTAACACAATATTTTGAATAAATGTACCTAACATAATAGGCACAGTTACTTTTAAAATACTTTTAGTTGACAGATTTAGCATTAATGCAAATGTAAGACTATCTTTAAAACAACCGATAATGATTGTTAAATTTTAACTGCTTCATAAAATTATTCCTCTAAATTAAAAATATTGATAAACAAATTCTTTTTTCTACTGATAAATAACTAATTTTTACCTTTTTTTTATTAATTAAATTTATATTATTAAATTTGCACCTATTAACTATTAAAAAATAAAACTATGTGGAAAGAATTTAAAGCCTTTATTATGACTGGTAATGTCATTGATTTAGCAATTGCCGTTATTCTTGCAGGTGCAGTTGGTGCAGTTGTAAAAGGATTTGTAAGTATGATTATGATGCCAATTATTGGTATGTTTACAGGAGGTGTAAATTTCAAAGATTTGAAATATGTGCTTTCGGAAGCTGTTACCAACGCTGAAGGTGTTGTTACAAAACCTGAAAATGCCATTTTATACGGTGAATGGATTGATACTATTATTAATTTATTAATTGTAGGTTTTGTATTATTTATGATTGTAAGAGCCTACAATAAAACAAAAAAGAAAGAGGAAGAAGCACCAGCTGCTCCACCTGAACCATCAAAAGAAGAAGTATTATTAACTGAAATTAGAGATTTATTGGCTAAAAAATAAATTTTAGTTATTTTTATATTATAATTTTAAAGCATTCGTTTTAGCGAATGCTTTTTTTTTGTATATTGTACTATCTATGATGTACAAAATAATTATAATTTTATCTTTTTTTACACTAACGTCTTGTAACATAACCAATAATAAATCAAAAAATTGGGATGAAACTGAGTGCTATAAAGATTGGGACGACATTGAAAATGAAGGTGTATTAACCATTTTGGCAGAAAATAGCCCAGCCTCTTATTTTATTTATAAAGGAAAAAATATGGGGTATGAGTATGAATTACTCCACGAATTTGCTAAAGATATGGATATTGAATTAAAAGTCAAAATGATGCATAACCTTGACTCTATGCTTGTGGCTTTAAGACAGTGTAAAGGTGATTTAATTGCTTGCAATTTAACCATTACACCCGATAGAGAAAATGAACTTAATTTTACAGTACCACATCTAACAACCCATCAAGTATTAATTCAAAAAAAACCAAAAAATTGGCGTAAATTATCAAAACAAGCCCTCCAAGATTCATTAATTACAAATATTGAACAACTAAAAGGTAAAGAAATTTTTGTTTGGCAAAATTCAACTTATTTTAAAAAAATTAATGAAATTAATGATAAATTAAATCTAAATTTATTAATCATACCAGTAGAAGGAGATATAACATCTGAAGAATTAATTGAAATGGTTGATAAAGATGAAATTAAATACACCATTACTGATGAAAATGTAGCTAAAATTAATCAGTCTTATTTTCCTAACATTGACATCAGTTTAAGAATAAGTAATGATGAAGCCATTGCCTTTGCTGGTAGAAAAACATCTACTAAATTAATTGACACTTTAAATTATTGGTTAAACGATAAAAAAAACAAATCTACCATTGGAGAAGTTAAACGAAAATATTTTAAACGTAAAAACCTCATCAATAAAGCCATTAGTCAATATTCATCTATTAACCCCGATTCTTTAAAACAATTATCGCCTTATGATGACATCATTAAAAAAGAAAGCCAACGTATTGGTTGGGATTGGCGATTAATTTCTGCCATTATTTATCAAGAATCTAAATTTGAAACTTGGAAAAAATCTTGGGCAGGGGCTTATGGCTTATTTCAATTTATGCCTGCTACAGCTAAATCTTATGGAATATCACCCAACTCATCTGCAGATGCTCAAATAAAAGCAGGCATCACTAAACTTGGAAAAAATTATAAAAGATGGTTAAGAGATTTAAGAAATGATTCTACTGAAGCCATTTATTTTACACTGGCAACTTTTAATGCTGGCAGAGGTCATATTGATGATGCAAGAGCTTTAGCAAAAGAATATGGGAAAAATCCCAACAAATGGTTTGGTAATGTTAACCAAATGATGTTAAATTTGTCAAATCCTAAATATTACAGAGATAAAGTGGTTAAATTAGGCTATATGAGGGGCATAGAAACCTACAATTATGTTACCGAAATAATGAACAGGTATGATGAGTATAAACATGCTTTTCCTGACCAAAAGAAAGAATGATGATAAAAAAATTGCTCACTTCTAAAAAATTTTACTTCAGGGCTTTTATTCTCTTTATCATCACTTCAGTTATTAGTATTTTTATCTCTGATTTTCTTGTAAAAGCATCCACAAAAAAACAAATTTACACCAATGTAAATCGCATTCCTCATAACAAAGTAGGAATGGTACTAGGCACAAGTAAATATTTAAAATCTGGATATAAAAATGTCTATTATCTTAATAGAATTAATGCCACCGTTGCTTTATATAACGCAAAAAAAATTGATTACATTTTAATTAGTGGCGATAATTCAACCATTTACTATGATGAACCTAACACTTTTAAACAAGATTTAATTAATAAAGGAATTCCAGAAAATAAAATCATTTTAGATTATGCAGGATTTAGAACATTAGATTCTGTGGTGAGGGCAAAAAAGGTGTTTGGTCAAAACAAATTAACCATTATTTCTCAAAAATTCCATATAGAACGGGCTTTATATATTGCTAATCATAAAGGTATTGATGCTGTTGGGTATGAAGCACAAGATGTAAATTCAAAATATGGATTTAAAACTATGTTTAGAGAAAAATTGGCACGTGTAAAACTCATGCTAGATTTATTATTTAATGTTCAGCCTAAATTTTTAGGCAACCCTATAAACATTGGCGAATAATGGAAAAACATCAAAAATATTTAATTATTATTGCAGGACCAACCGCTGTGGGAAAAACTGCTTTAAGCATTGAACTAGCAAAAAAGTACAACTGCCCTATCCTATCTTTTGATTCAAGGCAATTTTACAAAGAAATGAGCATTGGAACTGCCAAACCTACTGATGATGAATTAGCCCAAGCCCAACATTATTTTATCAATTCCCATTCAATTAACCAAAATTACACCTCTGGCAAATTTGAAATTGAAGCCCTAAAAAAATTAAACGAAATATACAAAACCAATAACATTTGCGTAGCCGTTGGCGGTAGTGGGTTATACATTAATGCTTTGGTTTATGGTATAGACGAAATGCCATCTGACTTAAACATCCGAAATAAATGGATTGATATTCATTTTAAAAAAGGACTTAAACCTTTACAAGATTATTTAGGTTTACATAACCCTGAGGTATTTGAATTTATTGACAGGAACAACCATGCTAGAATGATTAGAGCAATTGAAGTGATTGAACTATCAGGTAAAACATTTACATCATTTAGAAAAAACAAAGCCAAACACCGAAATTTCACTCCCATTTGGATAGGTTTAGAAATGGACAGAGATACCCTATATGATAGAATTAATTTAAGGGTAGATTTAATGCTAGAAGCAGGACTAGAAAAAGAAGTAAAATCTTTAATTGAGCATAAAAACCATTCCGCTTTAAAAACAGTTGGTTACTCGGAGTTTTTTAGTTATTTTGACAACAAAATTGATTATAACGAATGTGTTAGACTCATAAAAAGAAATTCGCGCCGTTATGCCAAAAAACAATTTACTTGGTTTAAAAAAAATCAACACATTAATTGGTTTGATGTTAACAAAAAAGATGAAATAATTAATTTTATCAATTTAAAAATTCATCATTGATTATTATTATATTTGTATATTAAAATTTTGATTAATTAAATGGCAAAGAAAAAGAAAAAATTTAAGTGGTTTAAACTGACCATCATTATAGTTATATTTGTTGCACTTATTTTGGCAGGAATTGGTGGTAATTTTTACTACAAAAATTTTAAAGTTGCTAATGTTGAATTAAACAGCAAAGACACTATTATTTTTATTCCTATAGATGCTACCCAAGAAACGGTTTTAAAACAAATTAAAGATGCTCATATTTTAAACAATTTTGAATCTTTTAAATGGTTAGCAGAACAAAAAAACTACAAAGGTAAAAATATTGTTCCTGGTAAATATAAAATTCAAAACGGATGGACTAACAATCAATTAATTAATCATTTACGTGCTGGAAATGGTAGGTTAGACGCCGTAGTACAATTTTCAAGTGTTAGAACATTAAAAGAATTATCTACTGCTTTAGCCAAAAACATTTTATTATCGCCTGATGAAATTTATGACTGGTTATCTGATGAAAATAACATCAAACAATACGGATTTAACAAATACACCATCATCTCTATGTTTATTCCAAACACCTATCACGTAGATTTTGACATCACAGCAGATGACCTCATGAAACGAATGGCTAAAGAATATAAAAAGTTTTGGAATGACAACAGAAAAGCCAAGGCAAAAGCCATAGGTTTAAGTCAATCTGAAGTGGTTACTTTGGCATCTATTGTTTATAGCGAAACGAACTCTGAAAAAGATATGCCTACCATTGCTGGTGTTTATATGAATAGACTTGAAAAAGGATGGCCTTTACAAGCCGACCCTACCCTTATTTTTGCCTTAAATGATTTTACAATTAAACGGGTTTTAAATAAGCATAAAAAAGTAGATTCTCCATACAACACCTATAAAAATGCAGGCTTGCCTCCTGGTCCAATTAACATCCCCCCCATTAAATATATTGATGCCGTTTTAAATTACGAAAAACACGACTATATGTATTTTGTGGCAAAAGAAGATTTTTCTGGCGACAGTTATTTTGCCAAACACTTAGCACAACACATGATTTACGCCAGACGCTATCAAAAAGCATTAAATAAACGAAAAATATACGAGTAAAATTATTAGTTATTCCATGATGATGAATCTATTTAAAATATTACTTTTAATCACATTCAGCTTTTTATCGAGCTTCAATTTAAGTGCTGATGATGTTTCTACAAGCAACAACCCCAACAAAACAAAAACACAAATTACCTCTGATATTAAAACACAAGGGCATAATGCTTGGAAGTTGGCTAATGGGGTGGATGAAATTGTAAGAGGTGTTAGCAAATCAGTTTTTAAAGCTAGCTTCGCTGCTTCTGATGAAATAGCGGAACAGGCTTGGGTATTTTTTAAGAATGAAGATTGGGCTAGTTTGGAGAATTTGTTTAATACTCATAA
>CAYQRJ010000184.1:0-5761 GCA_964419855.1 uncultured Crocinitomix sp. | reverse complement strand
TGGAATTAGCTAATCATAAAAAAGCCTTATTCTTTTATGATGCTACATCATTAAATGATTTTACATCTGAAGAAAAAAAGTTTATGTAAGAACATTTACCACTTTTTGCTAAAAAACAAGCCGTTTTAATGGGTAATGGATTATCAAAATTTATGTTTAATTCATTTTTAATTCTATACAAACCTAAAATTCCGATTAAAGGGTTTACCAATAAAAAAGAAGCTTTTGATTGGTTGTTGAAAGAATAACTTTATAAATTTTTAACATAAAAATCAAAATTACTGGGTTTGACTAACAATTTATATTTCCAAGCTGGAATTAGACAGGCACAATCTTCAGAGTGGGTATATTCATATCCTAATCTTTTATAATAATTAGCTAAAATAACCTTATGAGGCACGTCCTCATCTTTAACCCTTAAAATTTCAATTCTCATTTGTTTTGCTCCATTAGCTAAAGCAATTTCTTCTGCTTTATTTATTAATGCTGTTCCTATACCTTGATGAGCATAATTAAAATCTACCGCTAGTAAACTAAAACCAAAAGCACTTTCATCCCTTTGATAAATTTGAATACAACCAACAATTTTATCATCTAAATAAGCCACATAAATTTGTCCTTCATTAACTAATTTTTCAAAATCAGGTAAAAAAAGTCTGACATAATTTTTACCCCAAATTTCTTCCTCAGTTAATTCATAACCTTTAACCATTATTTGATGTAAATGTTTGACTTCTGTTTCAGTTAATTGTCGTTCTTTAGTTGAATATATTTTTAGCATAAATACAATAAAAAAGGGAACCTAAATAGATTCCCTTCAAAATTAGTTATAATATTTTATTTTAAAGCTTCTAATTTAGCTTTAGTTTCTTTATATTTATCAATCATTTCAAGTTTATAATACACTTGTTTTAATGAATTTAAAATATCTTTATTATTTGGATTTAATTCATCAGCTTTTTCTAAATAAGGTAATGATTTTTCAAAATTTTCTTTCATTTTAGCTTTGTATTCATCTTCTTTAGGGTCACCTGGCATTAAATCATTAATTTTATTATTGTACTCGGCTGCTATATTAAAATAAACAGCTCCTAAACCTAAGTAAGCATCTGTATATTTAGGGTCAAGTTCAATTACTTTTTTATAAGCTTCAGCTGCTTTTTCGTAATTTTCTTGACCTTCATAAACTGTTCCAACAACATAATGTAACTCTTTATTTTCTGGGTCAAGGGCAATGGCATCAGTTAACACTTTACCAGCTTCATCTTTTTTACCTTGTGGTAAGTAAACATTAATTAAAGCAATCATTAAATCTTTATTACCAGGATTATTTTTTAAAGCTTCTTTATAAAACTTTTCACCTTCCTCATAATTTTTTTGTTGAGTATAAGCATCAGATAAATAAGCAGAGCAGTCTGGTATTCTGTGCTTTATTTCGATACATTTTTCAAAAAATTCTTGAGTATTTTTCCAATCTTTAGCTTTGTAAGCGCATAAACCAGCATTAAAATAAGCATTAGAATCAACTATACCAAGAACATCAGCATAAATAGCTGAGCCTCCAAATCCTGCCATAGCTTGTTCAAAATTCCCTTTTTCATAGGCGTCCATTCCCATATTGGAAAGAGCTACTTGTTTTTGCTTAGCATAAGATTCTATTTTACCTTCATACTTGCCTTTTTTATCTTTTTCTTGTGATAATTTTAAGGCATCTACACCATCTTGAAACATAGTTTCTAAGGCAGATGTGTCAATTTTTTCTCCAGCCATCATAGCTGTTTGAGGGTAATCCATATAAATAAAACCTTTATACATTAAAGTTTTAGGGTCGTTAATAGTGGTTTCATGAACAGCTGATTTATCAATATAACCTTTAGCTAATTTTAAACTTTCTAAAGCGGCTTCAGAATCTCCTTTCATCATAGATTCCATATAATGCTTGTATTCCATAGCTGCATTAGTAGTGTTGTTTTTTTGCGCATAGGTTATCGTTGTTAAAGCGATAAAACCTAACATAATTAATTTTTTCATTTTTTATTTGTTTATAATTTAATTAAAATTTAAAATAGGTGTCTCTATTTTAAGGAGACACCTACATAAATCAACATTTATGCCATTTGTTTATTCTTCTTCACTTCCTCCTTCAACAGGTGAAACAATATCAGAATTTTCATTTTCTCCTTCTTCATCTCTATCTCTAAACACTTTTGCAACAGCAGCAATTTCGTCATTACCTCTAAGATTAATTAATTTAACCCCTTGAGTTGCTCTACCCATTACTCTAAGTGCATCAACATGCATTCTTATAGTAATACCTTTTTTAGTGATAATCATTAAATCATCATCATCTGTTACATTTTTAATAGCAATTAAGCCACCTGTTTTATCAGTAACATTGATGGTTTTAACACCTTTTCCTCCTCTATTAGTTATTCTGTAATCGGCAACTGCAGAACGCTTACCGTAACCTTTTTCAGACACCACTAACACATTAGCATCTTCAGAATCTACCGCAATCATTCCTATTACTTCATCTTTATCATTGGCTAATCTAATTCCTCTAACACCAGCCGCAGTTCTACCCATTGGTCTAACTTTAGCCTCTTCAAACCTAATGGCTTTACCTGAATGTAATGCCATCATAATTTGATTTGAACCATTAGTTAATTTTGCTTCTAATAAAGTATCTCCTTCTCTAACCGTAATGGCGTTAATACCATTGGTACGTGGACGAGAATAAGCTTCTAACTTGGTTTTTTTAACTACACCTTTTTTAGTACACATAATGATGTACTTGCCATCAGTATATTCTTCACTTTTAATATCCTCTACATTAATAAAGGCTTTTATAGAATCATCTTGATCTATATTAATTAAGTTAAGAATAGCTCTACCTTTAGTGTTTTTACCACCTTCTGGCACTTCAAAAATTCTCATCCAATAACATTTACCTTTTTCGGTAAAAATTAATAACCAATTGTGATTTGTAGCAACAAATAAATGTTCTAAGAAATCTTTATCTCTTGTAGCAGACCCTTTAGAACCAACCCCTCCTCTACCTTGAACTCTATATTCTGCTAATGAAGTACGTTTAATATAACCTGCATTAGAAATGGTAATCACCACCTCTTCATTAGGTATTAAATCCTCAATACTCATTTCATTTGCAGAATACTCAATGATAGAACGTCTTTCATCACCATATTTTTCTTTGATGTATTCTAATTCATCTTTAATAATTTGCATTCTTCTGTCCTCATTAGCTAAGATATCTTTTAAATCTTTAATGGTTTCAACTAATGCATCATATTCAGCTCTTAATTTATCTTGTTCAAGACCTGTTAATTGTCTTAAACGCATTTCAACAATGGCACGCGTTTGAATATCAGACAATTTAAAACGTGTCATTAATTTCTCTCTTGCTTCTTCTGGACTTTTTGACCCTCTAATAATAGCAATCACTTCATCAATATTGTCAGAAGCAATAATTAAGCCTTCTAAAATATGAGCACGTTCTTCAGCTTTTCTTAATTCATATTTAGTTCTACGAATAACCACTTCATGTCTGTGCTCAACAAAGTGCCCAATCATTTGTTTTAAATTGAGCATCTCTGGACGCCCATCAACTAAAGCAATATTATTAACTGAGAATGAGGTTTGTAACTGAGTAAACTTAAATAATTTATTTAAGACTACATTTGGAATAGCATCACGTTTTAATTCGTAAACAATTCTCATTCCGTTACGGTCAGATTCATCTCTTAAATCAGAAATACCAGAAATTTTACCATCATTCACCAAGTCAGCAGTTTTTTTAATCATATCTGCCTTATTTACTTGATAAGGAATTTCAGTTACAATAATTGCCTCTTTACCTTCACGAATTTCTTCAATAGTAGCTTTGGCTCTCATTACTACCCTACCTTTTCCAGTTTCAAACGCTTGTTTTACGCCTTCATAACCGTAAATAATTCCGCCTGTTGGAAAATCAGGAGCTTTAATGTGCTCCATTAACTCTTCTATTTCTATATCTCGGTTATCGATATATGCAATAGTACCATTAATCACCTCTGTTAAATTATGAGGAGGCATATTGGTAGCCATACCTACTGCAATACCACTTGCACCATTTACTAATAAATTTGGTATTTTAGTAGGTAAAACAGTTGGTTCTTGCAAAGAGTCGTCAAAGTTATTTTGAAAATCAACCGTTTCTTTATCTAAATCGGCTAACATTTCCTCAGCAATTTTTCTTAATCTTGCCTCTGTATAACGCATAGCTGCTGGGCTATCACCATCAACCGACCCAAAGTTACCTTGTCCATCAACTAAAGGGTAACGCAATGACCAATCTTGAGCCATACGCACCATAGTATCATACACAGATGAATCTCCGTGTGGGTGATACTTACCAAGTACTTCCCCTACTATTCTTGCTGATTTTTTATGCGCTCTATTTGATAGAACTCCTAAATCTAACATTCCATATAATACACGTCTGTGCACTGGTTTAAAACCATCTCTTACATCTGGTAATGCTCTTGAAACGATAACTGACATTGAATAATCAATGTAAGCTGACTTCATTTCATCCTCAATATCTATCTTTATAATTCTTTCTCCGTCTGCCATATTTTTTTTCTATTTTACGAATGGACGAAAATAATCATTTTAATTATAACAAAAACTATAATTCAGTAACGACTTATTAACAAAAATTGGTGTAAAAATGACTTTATTAACAAATTTTGGATAAAAAAGATTTAATTATTTTTGAAAATCAAATTTTGTGACTAATTTTAGAACAAAAACAGACCTATAGTATAATTAATTATGATGGATGCAAATTTTTCAGCACGAGCCAAAGATGTTTTATCTTTTAGTAGAGAGGAAGCAATAAGACTAGGAAATGATTATCTTGGTGTAGAACATATATTGCTTGGATTATTAAGAGAAGGAGAAGGTTTAGCCATTAAACTTTTAAAAGAATTTCACGTTGATTTAAAGCAAATAAGAAAAGAATTAGAGGGCAAGTTAAAAGAATCTAGTGTTAAAAATATTAATTCAACCAATATTCCTTTAGTTAGGCAAGCTGAAAAAGTTTTAAAGATTACTTATTTGGAAGCTAGATTATTTAAAAGTCCACGCGTTGGAACAGAACATATATTATTAGCCATATTAAGAGAAGAAGATAACATTGCCACACGCCTATTAAATAAATATGGCGTGATTTACGAAAACATAAAAGAAGAATTAGAAGAAATGATAGAAGAAAAAAACATACCACGAGCAGAATTTCCAGGTGACACAGAAAACCCACAAAAAGGTTCTGGTGAGTCTAGTTTTGGATCAAGCTCAAAAAAATCAAATGTAAAGTCAAAAACACCAGTTTTAGATAATTTTGGACGTGACCTAACTGCTATGGCAGAAGAAGGTAAATTAGACCCTATTGTGGGACGTCAACAAGAAATTGAAAGGGTATCTCAAATCTTGTCTAGACGTAAAAAGAACAATCCTATATTAATAGGTGAACCTGGTGTAGGTAAATCTGCCATTGCTGAGGGATTAGCATTAAGAATTGTTCAGAAGAAAGTATCTAGGGTGTTGTTTGGTAAGCGCATTGTGTCTTTAGACTTAGCCAGTTTAGTTGCAGGTACTAAATATAGAGGTCAGTTTGAGGAAAGAATGAAAGCTGTGATGAATGAATTAGAAAAATCAAGAGACATCATTTTATTTATTGATGAAATTCACACGATTATTG
>CAYQRJ010000183.1:0-5780 GCA_964419855.1 uncultured Crocinitomix sp. | reverse complement strand
CATTTTTTAAAAAATCATTTTGTGAAGCATCTAATATCGTAGCAGTTGAATAATTGACACCCAAAGCATATTCATCTAAAAATAATTTTGATTTTTCTTGCGTATTTGCTCTAAAAACAAAAATTAAACTGAATATCACATATATTAAAATCTTCATTTTCTTTTTTTTTATAAAAGTAAAACAGGTTTTGGAATAAACAAAATTGAATTTTGCAACAGGTTTTTTAATTTGCATTATTTGCAATAAATAAGTAATCAAATAGCTAATAACTCAATAACCAAATAACGAATTACTTAATAACGAATAACCCAATAACAAATAACTAAATAACTTTTTTATCTTTGCAATCTTAAATTTTACAAGCAAACAAATGAGTCAAAAATATCCAACTTATAAAGGTTTAAATTTGCCTGCTGTAGCAGATGAAGTGTTAACGTACTGGAAAAACAATCAAATTTTTCAAAAATCGGTAGATACCAAAGAAGGAAATCCGCCTTTTATTTTTACTGAAGGTCCTCCATCTGCAAACGGATTACCCGGTATTCATCACGTAATGGCAAGAACGGTTAAAGACTTATTTTGTCGTTATAAAACCCTAAAAGGTTTTCAGGTTAAGCGTAAAGCCGGTTGGGATACTCACGGTTTACCCGTAGAATTAAAAGTTGAAAAAGAATTAGGCATCTCAAAAGAAGATATCGGAACAAAAATATCGGTAGAAGATTACAATAACGCTTGTAAAAAAACAGTAATGGAATTTACCGATATCTGGAACGATATGACCGAACGCATTGGCTATTGGGTAGATATGGAAAATCCATACATTACTTACGAAAGTAAATATATGGAAAGCGTTTGGTGGATTTTAGGTCAAATGTGGGATAAAAATTTATTGTATAAAGGTTACACCATTCAACCCTACTCTCCTAAAGCTGGTACAGGATTAAGTTCTCACGAAATTAACCAACCAGGGTGTTATCAAGATGTAACAGATACTACAGTAGTGGCTCAATTTAAAGTGGCTGAAGGAGAAACATTACCTTTTAAAAATGCTGATGTTAATCAAACATACTTTTTAGCGTGGACCACTACACCTTGGACTTTACCAAGTAACACTGCCTTAACCGTTGGTCCTAAAATAGACTACGTTTTAGTTCACACTTATAACCAATACACTAAAAAACCTATTCAAGTTATTTTAGCTAAAAACTTGGTTAGTAAACAGTTTACCAAGCCTTATGTGGCAGTTGATAACTTACAAGATGTAACATCATATAATGGTGAAGGAAAAACCATTCCGTATTTTGTAGATGAAACCGTTTTAGGAGCTGATTTAATAGGTATTAAATACGAACAATTATTACCTTACGCACAACCTTTCGACAATCCAGAAAATGCGTTTGTGGTAATTGGTGGAGATTTTGTAACTACTGAGGACGGAACAGGTATTGTACACACTGCTCCTACATTTGGAGCAGATGATGCCTTAGTAGCCAAACAAGCTGGTGTACCTGCAATGCTGGTTAAAGATGAAAACGGCAAATTAGTTCCTTTGGTTGATTTACAAGGTCGTTTTAGAGCTGAGGTAAATGATGAAGTATTTGGTTTTGCCAATGAATATGTTAAAGCCGAATATTTAGAGGAGGGAGATGAAGCACGTGAACTGGCTGTACAACACGAAAAACTAAAACACATCATTGCCGACCTAAAAAAATATTTATCGGTTGATGAACGCATTACACTTAAATTAAAAATAGAAAATAAAGCGTTTAAAATTGAAAAATACAAACACTCTTATCCACATTGCTGGCGTACCGATAAGCCTATTTTGTATTATCCTTTAGATAGTTGGTTTGTTAAAGTAGAGGAAAATAGAGAGAAGTTAGTTGAATTAAACAAACAAATTAATTTGAAACCAAAATCAACTGGAGAAGGACGTTTTGGTAAATGGTTAGAAAATGCTAACGATTGGAATTTATCTCGTTCACGTTATTGGGGTATTCCAATTCCAATTTGGACCAGTGAAGACAAAACCGAACAAATTTGTATTTCATCTATTGAACAATTAAAAGCTGAAGCAGACAAAGCTGTTAAAGCAGGTGTAATGGATAAAAATCCGTTAGCCGATTTTGTAGTAGGCGATATGAGTAAAGATAACTACAACAAAATTGATTTGCATAAAAATTATGTGGACGACATTATTTTGGTGTCAGATAGCGGTCAACCTATGAAACGCGAAAGCGATTTAATTGATGTGTGGTTTGATTCTGGAAGTGTTCCTTTTGCTCAACACCATTACCCTTTCGAAAATAAAGAAGAAATTGACAACGGTAATTTATTTCCCTCTGATTTTATTGCTGAAGGCGTTGACCAAACCCGTGGGTGGTTTTACACTCAACACGCCATTGCTGGTTTAGTGTTTGATAAAGTATCTTACAAAAATGTCATTTCAAATGGTTTAGTGTTAGATAAAAATGGCGTTAAAATGTCTAAACGATTAGGCAATGCCATTGATCCTTTTAAAACCCTTGATGAATTTGGTCCAGACGCTACACGTTGGTATATGATTACCAATGCACAACCTTGGGATAACCTTAAATTTGACCTTGACGGCGTACTTGAAACACAACGTAAATTTTTTGGCACACTTTATAACACTTATTCTTTCTTTTCTCTTTACGCCAATATAGATGGGTTTACTTACAACGAACCAGAAGTTGAAAACAGACCTGAAATTGACCGTTGGATTTTATCTAAATTAAACTCATTAATTATTAACGTTGATGAGGCATATAACGATTATGAACCAACACGAGCAGGACGATTAATTCAACAATTTGTAATTGACGAAATGAGTAATTGGTATGTTCGCTTATGCAGAAGACGTTTTTGGAAAGGAGAGTACTCAGAAGACAAAATTTCTGCTTACCAAACCCTATACACTTGTTTAGAAACCGTAGCCATATTAGGGTCTCCAATTGCTCCTTTTTACTTAGATAAATTATTTTTAGACTTAAATAAAGCCACCAACAAAAACAAGTTAGAATCTGTTCACTTAACCGATTTCCCTAAAGCTAATAACGCTTTAATTGATGAAGACTTAGAAGAAAAAATGGGCATAGCACAAAAAATTTCATCTATGGTGTTGAGTTTGCGTAAAAAAGAACAAATAAAAGTACGTCAACCTTTACAAAAAATAATGGTGCCAGTGCTTAATAAAGATTTTGCCCGCAGATTACAAGATGTGAAAGACATTATTTTATCTGAAGTAAACATTAAAGACATAGAACTGTTAGAAGATACTGAAGGTATTTTAGTTAAAAAAATTAAACCTAATTTTAAAACCATTGGACCAAAATATGGTAAATATATGAAAGCCATTTCGCAAATGGTGGCACAGTGGGGCAATACTGAAATTGCCGAAATAGAAAAAAATAATGGCTGGCAAGGCGAAATTAACGGAGAACAAATTAAATTAGAATTAAGTGATTTTGACATCTCTACAGATGATATTCCTGGCTGGTTAGTAGCAACAGATGGTGCTTTAACTGTGGCTTTAGATATTACTTTAACTGATGAGTTAAAATCAGAAGGCATTGCCCGAGAGTTAATTAACCGCATACAAAACTACCGTAAAGAAAGCGGATTAGAAGTACAAGACAAAATTAAACTCACCATTGATGCCAACGACATTGTAAAAACAGCCATAGAAAAAAATAAAGACTATATTTGTAATGAAGTACTAGCAACAGAAATTACTTATGGAAACGTAAACAAAGAAAATAGCCTACGAGCCGATTTAGAAGAGGGTGATACCTTTATTGAGTTGTTGGGCATAAGTAAACAAAATATTATGAAATTAGAAAAATTCTATTCTTTAAGAAATGATTTTGTTATTTTAGGATTAACAGGGAGAGTTGGTGCTGGATGTTCAGAAATAGCAAGAAAGTTATCTAAACATAGTTATATAAAAAATGTTAATTATAAAGAAACAAATAAATTAATTAATCCTGAAGATATTAAATTTAATATTTGTTACCGTTACCTTTCTGCAAATAATTTTGAAAAGTTTAGAGTAATTGAATATAAAAATGTGTTATTATTGGCACTCATTTTTGAAGCAAATAAAGAAGATGACCCAACTAAATATATAATAGAAACTATTACACAGTATGGAGATGGCTTTAAATTTGGAACAGAAGAAAATGATATTTACAAAAACAGATTTGGAAAGGAAGAAGATAATAAATTCATAAAAGAAATTAAAGACTTTTTAAATGCTGAATTAGGCGATGTTATTAAAGATATTGAAAAAGATAAAATATCAATTATTGAATGGTTGAAAACTATTGAAGACATTAAATTTGCACAGTTGTTTACAGTAACTTTTAATTCTTTTGCAGAAAAGTTTTATAAGATAATGAACGATTATAATATAACTAAAAGGACAAGGTTTTTACACGATATTGCAAATAATTTAAGGGAAGTTGGTAAATGTTATAATAGTGCAAAAGAAAAATCTGATAATTTAGAAAATATCTATACAGTTGCGGAAATAATCAATCGAATTATTAAATTAATCAGAAAAAATAATAACAATAAATCCAAAATCATAATAGATGCATTAAAAAATTCATTAGAATTAATGTATTTTAAGGAAAAATACAGTGGTTTTTATATGATTGCAGTTAATAAACCAGAGGAAGAAAGGATTAAATATATTGAAAACAAAATATTTACGGAATATGGTAAAGATAAAAATATTTCAAAGCATATTAATGAAATTCAACGTTTAGATAATGCAGAATATGATGGAAGAGATGTTAATGAAGGAAAATTCGCTTCACCAGATATTGAAAATTGTATTCAAAAGAGTGATTTTCATATTTTTCACTCAAAGAATGTAGATATTAACAGCAATAATAAATCTAATAATCTAGATTATCAATTAGTTAAACTTTTAGCACTAATTAGTCACCCTGGTATTATTACCCCTACTGCTATTGAAAGAACAATGCAAGTTGCTTATAATGCTAAATTTAATTCTGGATGTATTTCAAGACAGGTTGGAGCTGTTATTACAGATGAAAATTTTTCTATAAAATCAATTGGTTGGAATGACGTAGCGCAACACCAGATTTCTTGCAAATTACGTAATGTACAAGATTTTATTTCTGATAATCCATCAAACTATTATAGCGATTATGAGTTAAATGGCGGTAATTTTAAAATTAAGAATAAAACTAAAACTTTTAAAGAACTCGTTAAAAATGATGTTAAAAATGCAAATTTAGATGAATTAAATGGACTGAACTGTTCATTTTGTTTTAAATCCTTTCAAAATGCATATGAAAATGAAAAAAATCAAGTTCACACACGTTCATTACACGCAGAAGAAAATGCAATGTTGCAAATTGCAAAAAATGGTGGAATAGGGTTAAAAGGCGGATATTTATTTTCTACCGCTAGCCCTTGTGAATTATGTTCAAAAAAGGCATTCCAATTAGGAATAATAAAAATATTTTACATAGACCCTTATCCTGGTATAGCACGACAGCATATTTTGAAAAGTGGAACTAAAAAAGAATATAATCCTGAATTGTTAATGTTTCAAGGTGCTGTTGGTAGAGCATTTCATAAATTATATGAACCCTTTATTTCTTACAAAGACGAATTAACTATATTAACTGGACTTAAACCAACTATTCAAAATACAAAATAACCTATGCACAACAAAAAATATAGTGCATTTGGCAGATGGTGCTAAAAATAAAGATGATAG
>CAYQRJ010000182.1:0-5807 GCA_964419855.1 uncultured Crocinitomix sp. | reverse complement strand
TCGTCGTAAATCTAAATCTAAAATAGTTTTATTAAGTTTGGCACATTTGTATAATCTACACCCTCAGTAGCTGTACCACTTGTAACAATAGGAATGGTTAAAACATCATTAGCCATTGATGGATCTCGGTTAATTGTTACGGTTACAGTTTCGCAGCCTTCAGCAATTTGTTGGTTGGGTAGATTCAAAGTAGAACTTGATGTAACGGTAATTGGGGCGATACTGGTTAAAGAATTGGCTTCTAAAAAAATTCCAGAATCCCAAACCCCATCTCCACCATCTGCAATGGCTATTTTTAAATGATAAGTTTCTCCACATTGAACTTTTGCTACAGCTTCAATAGGTATAGTAAACCCATCATATTGCACATAAGTATTGCTTGAGTTTTGAGGAGAAGAGCTACCATCTCCATTATCAATGTAATAAGCCGAATTTGATACGTCATTAACATTATCAATAGATACAACCCCACCACCACCAGGTATTTGTGCCATATTGGTTACACCTCCAAAACCTGGTCCTGAAATAAAAAAAGCAAACACGTCATTCACCCCAGCATCTACATATTCTAAATATTCTTCTGAAGCAAACACATATTTGAATCTAATGGTATCACTTTGAGGTACAAAATCAAATTCTAAAATGGCAGCATTATAGGTGTTATTGCCAGATAAAGTTGTTAAAGGTTCATAGCCTGGTTGGTTGTTATCTACTCCTGCACCGCTGTCGTTATTTGGACCGATAGGACCTTGAGAATTACCTAAAACTGTACCTGTTGTTAATATAATTCCGTTATTAAGACCTATGTTACAACCTGTACCGTCAAATGAACCAATAGCTTCTGATGCTCCGGTATATGTAACATTAGACACTGCAACACCGTTTCCCACCAAAACATTTTCAACCAATTGGGTAGGAGTCATTGAGGTTGAGGTTAATAATTGGGCATTGGCAAGTGTTCCAATAAAAATAAAGGAAATAAAGTTTAATATTTTTTTAAAATTTATCATTTTAAGTATGTCTTACCAATGTTATAAATATACGTTTAATTTGCTAATTAGTTGCTTTATTCTCAACAAAAAACAAACCAAAAGTACTAATTATTGATTAAACGGTAAACTTTGCTAATTATTTGATACTAATGGTTTACAAATGTATTGTTTTTAATTAATAGTCGGTTGTTAAAAATGATACCCCTAACCAATCAATTATTATTTTAAATTTTTAACAAAAACCTCCTCTCAAAAATTAAATAAAAATAAGTACTTTTGTAATTGTGAGTAAAGAGAAAAAAATAAAGTCATTTTTTGAAAAAATAAAGGAAAAGCACCGCTTATCTTTTACTGATGATTCAACCTATCACGAAAAGTGGAGTTTTAATTTGTCAACTTTAAATATGTTGAGTTTACTAGCTTTATATACACTTTTAATTGTTTTATTTTTGTTTTTATTTATTAGGTTTACTCCTGTAAAGTACCTTTTTGTGGACAATGCATCTGTATATGAATTAAAAGAAACCGCTATAAAAAATCAACAAATTATAGATTCTTTAGAGTATAAAATTAATAGTACTGATAAATATTTGTCTGACCTGAGAAAAATTTTAAACGGAGAAACCATTATTGACACTTTGTCTCAAAAAAATGATTTACCTGAAAATTATTCCCCTGATTTTTCTAAAAGTGAAGCAGATTCTATTTTAAGGTATCAAGTAGAACATCCCAAAGAACAACTCCGACAATTGTCGGAAAACAAAACTAAACATAATGATATTGGATTTTTTATGAGCCCTGTTAACGGAAAAATTGCTAAAGGATTTCAACCTAAAAAAAAGCATTTTGGAGTTGATATCATTACCAAAAAAGATGAACCTATTTTGGCTATTCTTGACGGTGTAGTAGTGTTTTCAAATTGGACATCAACAGAGGGTAACGTTATTGTTATTCAGCATCACAACAATATTATTTCTGTTTACAAGCATTGTTCTGTTTTATTAAAAAAACTAGGTGATAAAGTTGAAACTGCCGACCCTATTGCTATTGTAGGTAATTCAGGTCAATACACCTCTGGACCTCATTTACATTTTGAAATTTGGCAAGACGGTACAGCTTTAAATCCGCAAGAACTTATTTCCTTTTAAAAACTGATTTTTGTTATTTTTTGCTTAATCCTTGAAATACTAAGGTATTCCTGCGGATTTTAAAATTTCGCATCTAAACAAAGCTAATTCCATGAATTTTTGCGGTTAAATTTTAAAAAAATTTTACTTTTAAACTTTGTTTCATTACTTTTGACACTTATAATTTAAAAATTAGCAATTTAATGTGGTTTAAACTATCCCAATTTATTTTAAGAACTAGAATCCCTATTCTTATAGCCATTTTAGCCATAACTGTTATGTTTGGATACTTTGCCGCAACCAACATTAAAATGGACAATACTTTTGGTACAATGTTACCTAAAGATTCAGAAGCTAAAAGAAACTATGTAAAGCTTAAACAGCTGTTTGGCGGAAATGAATCTTTAATGTTTTTTGCCATTGATAATACTGATTTATATACTTTAAAAAAATATAACGCTTGGTATGAATTGGGAGAAGAATTAAAAGCTCACCCAGCCATAGATTCTGTTTTTTCTGAGGCGCACTTATATCAATTAGAAAAAAACACAGAAGAAAAAAAGTTTTACTTTAAAAAGTTATTAAATCATAAACCTCAAAGCCAAGCAGAATTAGATAGCATTAAAACAATTATTAAAGCAAACCCCTTTTATGACGACTTAATATATAATGATAAAGCAAACGCATCACTAATGATGATTTTTGTGAATGAAACCTATATGGCTGATTTAAAAAAGGCAAAAGTTATTCTTCAACTTGAAAAAGACATTAAAAAATTTGAAGATATTTTAGGCACTATTCATATTTCTGGTTTACCCCATATCAGGTTAACCATTGGTGAAAAATTACAAGCTGAATTAAAGTTGTTTATAGGGTTGTCTATAGGGGCAACTTCTTTACTTTTATTCATTTTTTTTAGGTCTATTAAAATTGTTTTAATATGTAATATTGTTGTTTTTGTCGGTGTAATATGGTCGCTGGGTAGCATTGGTTTTTTTGACTTTAGATTATCCATTCTAATGGTACTAATCCCTCCATTAATTATAGTAATAAGTGTCCCTAATAGTATCTTTTTAATAAATAAATTTCATCAAGAAATAAAAGATCATGGCAATAAAGCAAAAGCTTTATCAAGAGTGATTCAAAAAATAGGGAATGCTACTTTTTTAACCAACCTTACAACAGCTCTTGGCTTTGCTACCTTTATGTTTACTAATTCCGAAAGGTTATCGGAGTTTGGGATGATTGCTTCACTTAATATTTTGGTGGTTTTTGTATTGTCTATAACTATTTTACCTATTGTTTTAAGTTATTCTGCTATTCCTAAATCTAAACATTTAAAGCATTTAGAAAAAAAGTGGTTGCACCTAGCTGTTGAAAAGTTAGAGTACATAGCATTGTATAAAAGAAAAGCTGTTTTTATAGGGGCTTTTATTGTTATTGTATTTTCAATTATTGGTGGGTCTCAAATGCACGCCACAGGTAAAATAACTGGAGATTTACCTCAAAAAGATCAGTTGAACACAGATTTACAATTTATAGAATCTCACTTTGGTGGCTCATTACCTTTTGATATTTTAATTGATACAAAAAAGAAAAATGCTTTTATTCATAGATTTCATCAAATAGATAATGTACAAAAATATCTAAAAAAATTCCCTCAATTTTCTAAATCTATATCAGTTGCAGATGGAATTAAAGTCATTAATATGGCTTATAGCGGTAATAATCCCGATAAATACAAAATCCCCTCATTAAGTAAAATGAGAAAATTTGAACCCTACCTTAAAAATGATGAAGCAGGGGTTAATCCTTTTGTTGATTCCACAGGAACAATTACAAGAATATCAATTCAAATAAAAGATTTAGGAGCATATAAAATTCAAGAGGTTATTGATTCAATTCAAGACAGCGTGTTGCTGTATTTAAACCCAAATTATGCAATAATTGATAGTGGTTATCAAAAAGCCATTAAATTAAAAGGAGATACTAAAAATGAATTTTTACAAGAATTTTACTTAGAAAACTCTGGTGTTTATAGTAATTTAATAAATATGTACGCCAAAGGTAATGAAGAATTACAAGATGAATTTTTATTTGATGAATTAAAAATCAATGAGTATCATACCCAAACAGGGTTTAATGATAGTTTGAAAAAAGCCATAGAAAAAGAGCATTGGGACGTTATTTACACAGGCACATCTGTGGTGGCGTCAAATGGAACACGTTATATGATTTTTAATTTATTTACATCTTTAGCCATTGCCATTGTATTAATAGGAATGATAATGGCATTATTATTTCGTTCGCTTAGAATGGTAGTTATTTCATTAATTCCAAATTTTATTCCTTTACTATTTACAGGGGCAATTATGGGATATTTTGGTATCCCTGTTAAACCGTCAACCATTTTAGTGTTTAGTATTGCCTTTGGTATTTCTGTTGATGACACCATTCACTTTTTAGCTAAATTCAGACAAGAATTAAAAACACATGGGCATGATTTTAGAAGATGTATTTTAGTAGCCTTGCGTGAAACAGGTGTAAGTATGATATATACATCTATTGTCCTTTTCTTTGGGTTTTTAGTGTTTGCATTTTCAGAATTTGGCGGAACTCAAGCTTTAGGTATTTTAGTATCTTTAACCTTGTTAGTTGCCATGTTCTCTAATTTATTAGTACTACCAGCATTGTTATTTTATATGCAGAAAAAAATGACCAATAAAGCACTTGCAGAACCGTTATTTGAATTGTTTGATGAAGAAGAAGATATAGATTTTGATCGCCTTGAAATAGAAGAAGGATTAAAAAAATATGAAGAAGAAGATTTAAAGCATCAACAAAAAGATGAATAGCATTAAAAAGTATCAAGATTTTATTGAGAAGGAAATTAAACAACTATCTCTACCTCAACAACCTACTAATTTATATGAGCCAATTAGATATTTTTTAAATCTAGGAGGTAAAAGAATGCGTCCCGTTTTAACTTTAATGGGATGTGAATTGTTCAAATCTGACTATTCCATTGCAAAACAAGGCGCTCTATCAATAGAGCTATTTCATAACTTTTCTTTAATTCATGATGACATTATGGATGAGGCTCCTTTGCGCAGAGGGCATGACACGGTACATTCAAAATGGGATAATAATGTAGGGATTCTATCAGGAGATGCTTTATTGATTTTAGCTTATCAACAATTGTCAACTTATCAAGCAGATGTATTAAAAGAAATCTTACCTCTGTTTAATCAAACAGCTATTGAGGTGTGTGAAGGACAACAATACGATATGGATTTTGAAAGCAGAGATGATGTATCTATTGATGAGTACTTAACCATGATTAAATTTAAAACTGCTGTTTTATTAGGATGTAGTCTTCAAATGGGGGCAATTATTGGAGGAGCAATTCAAAAAGACGCTAAGGCTTTATATGATTTTGGTGTTAATTTAGGTTTAGCTTTTCAGTTGCAAGATGACATTTTAGATGTATATGCTAATCAAAATAAATTTGGCAAACAAGTAGGAGGAGATATTATAGCCAACAAAAAAACGTATTTATTATTGAAAGCCTTTGCTGATGCGGATGAGATTCAAACCAAGGTACTAAACACTTTAATGCGTGAAAAAAATCATAATAAAAAAGTAAAAGAAGTTAAACTCATTTATGCTGAGTTAAACATTAAAGAAA